>CAUZCF010000010.1:0-16935 GCA_963578425.1 Gammaproteobacteria bacterium
GTCCAGCTGATTGCTATTTAAATGAAGTAGATACAATGGCACCAAACAATGTAATAAGGGGAGCACAAAATATTTCTTTTAACTCTGATGGCGCTTACACAGGTGAAGTATCAGCATCAATGCTAAACGATCTTAATGTTGAATATGTAATTATTGGTCATTCTGAACGTCGAGAGTATCACGATGAAACGAACGAAATTATTAGAAATAAATTCAACTCAGCTGTATCAAATAACTTAAAACCTATATTGTGTGTTGGTGAATCATTAGATCAACGACAAAAAGAAGAAACTTTTAACCATTTAGAGAATCAAATCTTATCAGTTATAAACAAAGAAGTTTTAAGTAACCACTCTTTTATAATTGCTTATGAACCAATATGGGCAATAGGTACTGGTGAAACTGCAACTCCTGAAATTGCAAATGAAGTTCATATTTTCATTCAAGAAACTTTAGATAAAATAGATTCTATTCAAAGTAAAAAAATAGCTATAATCTATGGCGGGAGTGTAAACAGTAATAACGCTTATGATTTATTTAAAATGAGTCATATTAACGGTGCATTAATTGGTGGATCATCTTTGGATGTAAATGAGTTTAACAAGATTTATAACATTGCTAAGGAAATAAATAATGAATAACATCAATTCTTTGCTACTTAGTTTCCATGTGGTCACAGCTATCTTAATAGTTGTGTTAATACTTTTACAAAAAGGTAAAGGCGCTGATATGGGATCTGCATTTGGGGCAGGAGCATCAGGCACCTTATTTGGGTCTAAAGGTTCAGCAAATTTCTTGTCAAGATCAACAGCCGTATTAGCTACCATATTTTTTATTACAAGTTTAACACTTGCCTATCTTAATAAAGGTAGCGTACAAACAAATAGTATCTTGGATAATGTTAACCCAGTAGCAATCGAAGAAACCATTGAAAATACAAATATAGCAACTCCTCAAATTCCCGAAGATTAGATTAAAAAAAAGCCGATGTGGTGGAATCTGGTAGACACGCTGTCTTGAGGGGGCAGTAGCGAAAGCTGTGCCGGTTCGAGTCCGGCCATCGGCATAATAAATATAATAATATATCCACGTAAATCAATGAATAATATAAACATTATTTATAATATATATTTATACACATGATATTCACATATTTTAATAATACGTAATCATTACTTAATTTATTTTATTCCTAAGTATTTGAATACATTAGGCATTTTATTTTTAATAAAAGCTGATACAATACACTCGTTTTTTAAGAAATAAACTTGGTACTGTTCGGATTAACACTATGTTAGAGAATTATCTGCCAATTATAATCTTTATAGGAGTAGCCGCCTTACTTGGTGTTTTGCTACTTCTTCTTGGATTCCTTTTCGGTAAAGGAAATAAATCAAAAGCTAAGCTATCACCATATGAATGTGGATTCGAAGAATTTGAAGATGCCAGAATTCCCTTTGATGTTAGATACTATCTGGTTGCAATTCTTTTTATTATCTTTGACTTAGAAATTGCATTCCTATTTCCTTGGGCAATTGCACTTAAAGAAATTGGAACGACAGGCTTAATTGCTATGGTTATTTTTCTTTTGGTGTTGGTGATAGGTTTTATCTACGAATGGAATAAGGGTGCACTAGAGTGGGATTAGCTGATAAAGACAATGAAATTATCGATAAACAAGGTCCTGGCTTTGTTATCACCTCGGTAGATAAATTAGTTAACTGGGCAAGAACTGGTTCAATGTGGCCAGTCACTCTAGGGTTAGCTTGCTGCGGTATTGAAATGATGCATTCTGCTGCTGCAAGATATGATACTGATCGATTTGGAGTATTTTATCGACCGAGTCCTAGACAATCGGATGTAATGATTGTTGCTGGCACATTAGTGAATAAAATGGCCCCAGCACTAAGGAAGGTTTATGATCAAATGGCAGAACCTAAATGGGTTATTTCCATGGGCTCTTGTGCTAACGGTGGTGGCTATTATCATCATTCTTATTCAGTGGTTAGGGGGTGTGACAAAATCATACCTGTTGATATATATGTTCCTGGTTGTCCACCCACAGCTGAAGCACTAATAAACGGAATTATTGAACTACAGAAGAAAATCAAAGCAGAAGAATCAATTGCTAATGGATAAGAATTCAAACATAGACATCATTAATAATAAGCTCACAAAATTTAATTTAGCTTTTTTAAATAATGAACAAAACCTAATTTTACAAATAAATCAGGCAGAGCTTATCAATGTCTGCAAAATCCTCAAAACTGATTCAGATCTTGATTACTCAATGCTGATTGATGTCTGTGCGGTAGATTATCTAACTTACGGGGAAGCTGATTGGACAACTAATGATGCCACAAATTCAGGCTACTCTAGAGCTGTAAAACAAACCATTATCCCTGAAGCTGATGAGACCTTCACTAATCGGTTTGCTGTGTTCTACCAGTTATTATCTCTTTCTTATAATAAAAGACTTACTTTAAAAGTCTTTACCACTGAATCCAACCCTCCCAGTGTTCCATCGATAAATAAAATATGGAACTCAGCAAATTGGTTCGAACGCGAAGCCTTTGATTTGATGGGTATCCATTTCAAAGGACACCCTGATTTGAGACGAATTCTCACTGACTATGGCTTTATTGGACACCCCTTTAGAAAAGATTTTCCAACCAATGGCAACTTAGAAGTTGTTTATGATGAAGACGAGGAACGAGTTATTTATCAGCCTGTTAGCATCAGTACACGCCCAAGTGTTCCAAAAGTAATCAGAGATAAGAATGACAGAAAGTAACCTCACTTTAAATTTTGGCCCTCAACACCCAGCTGCTCACGGTGTTTTAAGGTTAATTATGGAACTGGACGGTGAAGTTGTTAAAAATCTAGATCCACACATTGGTCTTCTTCACAGGGGAACTGAAAAACTAGCTGAAATAAAACCCTATAATCATTCTATTGGTTATATGGACAGGATGGATTATGTGTCCATGATGTGTTGTGAACATCCTTATGTTCTAGCAATTGAAAATCTTTTAGATATTACTCCTCCCAGACGAGCTCAATACATTAGAGTAATGTTTGATGAAATTACACGACTTATGAATCATCTGCTTTGGCTGGGATGCCATGGCCTAGATATTGGTGCTATGGCTTTATTTCTTTATTGTTTTAGAGAACGAGAAGATCTCTATGATTGTTATGAAGCTGTTTCTGGAGCAAGAATGCATGCCACTTATTATAGACCTGGCGGTGTTTACAGGGATCTACCTGAACAGATGCCTAAATATCAAGCTAATCGATATATCTCTGAAAAAAAAGTTAAACGACTAAATTACAATAGAGAAGGGTCTTTATTAGATTTTATAGAGGATTTTACTGACAGATTTCCTTCACTAGTTGATGAATATGAAACACTGCTCACTGATAATAGGATTTGGAAACAACGAACAGTTGATATCGGTGTGGTTACACCAGAAAGAGCTAAGGATTTAGGTTTCACAGGACCTATGTTAAGAGGTTCAGGCGTAGAATGGGATCTGAGGCGTAAACAACCCTATGAGGTTTACGAAGAACTTGATTTTTTAATACCCATTGGTCTGAACGGGGATTGTTATGATCGCTACCTTGTAAGAGTTGAAGAAATGCGTCAATCAAATAATATTATTCAACAATGTATACAGTGGCTGAGAGATAATCCTGGTCCAGTTATAATTGACGACAATCGTTATGCAAGCCCAAAACGCTCGGACATGAAGCATGACATGGAATCACTAATCTATCACTTTAAACTTTTTACTGAAGGTTATTCAGTTCCAAAAGGTGAGGTGTATTCTGCAATCGAACACCCGAAAGGTGAGTTTGGTGTCTTTTTAATGTCAGATGGTGCCAATATGCCTTATCGAATGAAAGTTAGGCCACCAAGTTTTGCTCATCTTGCAGCAATTGATGAAATGTCTAAAGGCCATATGTTAGCTGATGTGGTTTCAATAATTGGAACACTGGATATTGTCTTTGGAGAAATTGATCGTTAAACGACATTTCTATGTTAAATACTAAAATAAAAAATGAGATAGATCACTGGATTCATAAATTCCCTGAAGGTAAACAACAATCCGCAATCATTAGCTCATTGCATGCTGTTCAGCATCATAACGGAGGATATTTAACAACTGAGTTTATGATCGATGTGGCTGATTATTTAGGCATACCAAAGATACAAGTATTTGAAGTCGCAACCTTTTATTCAATGTTCCAAACTAAACCTGTTGGTCAACATGAAATTGCTGTTTGCACAAACATCTCATGCATGCTTAGAGGTTCCGATAATATTCTTCAACACATAGAAAAAAGATTAAATATTAAAGCTGGTCAATCCACTATAGACGGTAAATATTTTCTAAAAAATGAAGAAGAATGTTTAGCTGCATGTACAGGTGCTCCAATGATGACGCTTGATCATCATTACATTGAAAACCTTGATATTAAAACTGTTGATCAGATATTAAACGATTTGGAGAACAATAATGACTGATTTAAACCAAGTGATATTCTCTAATATTAACGACCAAGACCCATGGTCAGTTCAAGCTTATCTATCATCTGGTGGTTATCAAACATGGAAATCAATACTCACTGATAAAACAAATAAATACTCACCAGAAATGATAATAGATACTGTTAGTAAATCAGGACTCAGAGGTCGAGGAGGTGCTGGCTTTCCAACAGGTAAGAAATGGAGCTTCATGCCTGAATCAAGCCAACAAAAATACATCGTTTGTAATTCAGATGAAAGCGAACCCGGAACCTGTCATGATCGAGATATTTTAAAATATAACCCCCATGCTTTGATTGAAGGCATGGCTATTGCAGGTTTTGCAACTGGATCAACGGTCGGTTACAACTATGTAAGAGGAGAATTCATGGTTGAGTGTTTTCCTCGTATAGAACAAGCCCTTCATGAAGCTTATGAATTAGAATTACTGGGAACAAATATTCTTGATTCAGGTATAAATTTTAATCTACATAACTTTTTAGGAGCTGGCGCTTACATCTGTGGAGAGGAAACAGGCTTATTAGAATCTCTGGAAGGTAAACAAGGTAAGCCAAGATTTAAACCTCCTTTTCCAGCTAATTTTGGTCTATACGGAAAACCCACAACTGTTAACAACACCCAAACTTTAGCCAGCATCCCTAAAATTATTCAGCACGGGGCTGACTGGTTTTCATCATTTGGTACTGAAAAATCACCTGGCACTATTATATTTTCTGTATCTGGTCATGTTAACAAGCCAGGTAATTATGAATTGCCATTAGGCATTTCATTTGATGAGCTTTTAGCTTATGCAGGAGGTATGCAGAATAATAAATCTCTTAAAGCAGTCATACCAGGAGGCTCGTCTACAAAAGTCTTACCAGCTGACATTATTCAGAGCTGTACCATGGATTACGAATCACTCCAAGAAGCAGGGTCTGCTTTAGGTACCGGTGCAGTTATTGTTATTGCAGAGGGAACCTGCATGGTCGAATTATTAAAAAGAATTTCAAGATTTTATTTTGCTGAAAACTGTGGGCAATGCACGCCATGTAGAGAAGGCACAGGTTGGCTTTATAGAATTCTAGATCGAATTACAAAAGGCAATGGAAAAATTAATGATCTTGAATTATTAGTTGATGTAGCTAACAGAATTGAAGGTAACACCATCTGTGCATTTGGTGATGCTGCTGCTTGGCCTATACAAAGTTTTATCCAGCACTTCTTCAATGAATTTGAATACATGGTTAAAAACAGAGGTAAATCCATGGCGGCATAATATGAGCGATAATAAAGTAAACATAACCATTAATGATGTTCTTCATAGTGTTGATGAAGGCAGAATGTTGATAGAAATCACAGATGAATTAGGAATTTATATTCCTCGTTTCTGTTATCACGAGAAACTCTCAATTGCTGCAAACTGCAGAATGTGTCTAGTAGAAGTTGAGAATTCAAGTAATGCACTAGCAGCATGTGCTACTCCAGTTACTGATGGAATGGTTATTGATACTTTATCTCATTCAACTAAAACTGCACAACAATCAACCATGGAGTTTCTTCTCATTAACCACCCACTGGATTGCCCTATATGTGACCAAGGAGGTGAATGCGAACTTCAAGATTTGGCTTATGCTTACGGAAAAAACAACTCAAGATTTGATCTACAGAAACTAACAAAACCTAATGATGACTTAGGACCCTTGGTATCAACCGATATGACGAGATGCATTATGTGTACAAGATGCACACGATTTGGTTCTGAGGTTGCTGGAATTCAAGAACTAGGCACTATGGGACGAGGTGAAGCGTCAAATATCAGCACTTTTGTTAAACAAACAGTTAACCATGAACTCTCAGGTAATATTATTGACCTATGTCCTGTTGGTGCATTAAACAACAAGCCTTATCGTTACACAGACAGAACTTGGGAAATGGATCAGATTGAAAGTGTTTCGCCACACGATTGTGTAGGCACAAACCTCTACATGCATGTAAAAAATAACAAAATTAAGCGTATTGTTCCAATGCAGAATGAAAACATTAACGAGACCTGGATTGCAGATAGAGACAGATTTGGTTTTGATGGAATTTATTCTGAGGATCGACTAACAACTCCTCTGATTAGAGTTAATGGAGCTTTAATTGAAAGCAGCATTGAAGATTCGAGACGACAACTCAATACAATTATTTCTTCTCTCCTACAATCTAAGAAGACAGATAAAATTGCTGCATTAATATCGCCATCAGTTTCACTAAATGAACAATTTATTTTTTCGAATTATTTGTCTCAACTCAGAATTAGAAATATTGATCATAGAATCAATCAAATTGATTTCTCAGGTGATACTCTAGATCCACTCTTTCCCCATCTTAATATAGAGCTAAAGACTATCGGGGAAATGGAAACAATCTTTGTGATAGGATCTGATTTAAGACGCGAAACCCCTTTAATATCTCATTGGGTAAAAAAAGCTGCAGATAAAGGGGCATCAATTCATTTTATGGACATTGCCCTAAGAGAATATCATTTCCCAATCAGTGATTACATTATTAGTGACACTGAATCATTGGTTGAAAATATTGGTTTAGTTGTTAAGGCAGCTACTTCCATTGCTAAAATGGATGTCCCACAGTATATACAAGAACAACTTAATATCTTAACTGAGCCCACTGCTACGCATCATCAAATAGCACAATCATTATTTACAAAAACAAATACCTTATTACTGAATGGCCTTGTGTCGAGAAGCCACCCAAATTTTTCTTTAATAAGAAGTTATATCAATATTCTTGCCGCATTAACTAATTCTAATCTGGGTGAATTAACAAGCGGAGCAAATTCAGTTGGTGCATACATTACTGGGTGTATTCCTCACAGGAATCTTTTAGGTCAATCATCAGAACCAGGCTTGAATGCATTAGAAATAGCATCTAGACACCATGATCTTTTGATCTTATATGGACTTGAAATAGATGACTGTCTATATGATCAACTTCTTAGTGAAACCATAAAAGGATCTAAAAAAGTCGTAGTATTTAACTCATTTATGGAACCAGTTATTAATGATCATGCTGACATAATCATTCCCATTAATACAACCTATGAATCAAAAGGTTCTTTTATCAATCTAACAGGGCAGCTTCAGCACTTTAACCAAGAATTATTACTGCCTAATCATTACTATAGCAATGAGGAATTATTAACTGATTTAGTCAAAGAACGTGCCTTAGATACCCCAAACTTCAATGATTTTATTAAGGATTTAGAATCATTTATTGATCAATCAATTACTAACCGTAACTATATTAAAGAATTTCCAGTTAAGACCAGTAATTCAAATCCAGTTGAAACTACTAACACATTCAATATGTACAACATTGATCCCATCTTAAGACGATCAAAACCTCTACAACAAACTAAAGAATCAAAATCAAACACCTAGTGGCATGGAAGAAATTATTTCATCTGTATTTGACTTTTTAACACCTCAAGCTATCGGGGTAATAATTGCAATAATAAAAATTATTATTGTTCTGATCGGTTTGATCTTAACTGTGGTCTTTTTGGTTTACTTTGAACGTAAAGTTATTGGATATATGCATTCTAGAATTGGACCAAATAGAGTAGGACCATTTGGATTACTCCAAACCATAGCTGACACTTTAAAATTATTACTAAAAGAAATTATCATTCCAGCTAAATCTGATAAGTTCTTATTTTTGCTAGCCCCCGTATTACTGCTCATTCCAGCTCTAGCAGCTTGGGCGGTTGTGCCCCTAAACCCCCATTTTATCATTGCTGATATCGATGCTGGCTTACTTTATTTACTTGCTTTAACCTCTTTTGGAGTATATGGCATAATCCTTGCAGGTTGGTCCTCTAATTCAAAATATGCTTTTTTAGGTGCAATGAGAGCCGCTGCACAAATGGTTGCCTATGAAATAGCAATGGGTTTTGCATTAGTCGGGGTACTGATGGCTGGAGGTAGTTTAAAACTTGGTGCAATTGTTGAAGCTCAAAGTGGTGGTATTTTTAATTGGTTTTGGATTCCTTTATTTCCTTTATTTATTGTGTATTTTATTTCCGGTATTGCAGAAACTAATCGTCATCCTTTTGACTTAGCAGAAGGTGAAGCTGAAATTGTTGCTGGTTTTCATGTTGAATATTCAGGCATGGGCTTTGCAATATTCTTTTTAGCTGAATACATTAATATGGCACTAATATCAATTCTTACCTCGATTATGTTTCTGGGAGGATGGGAAAGTATTTTTGCTGGTTTAACTCTCTTTGAAAATACTTATTTAGACTTTTTAACTCAACCAAGTATTTTTTGGTTATTACTCAAAGCTTTGTTTTTTCTTTTCGTTTTTGTTTGGTTAAGGGCCTCATTCCCAAGATACCGTTACGATCAATTAATGACACTTGGTTGGAAAGTTCTAATACCGATAACAATATTTTGGATTGGAGTTGAATGTGTGATGTTTACACTTGAAATCGGCCCATGGAGTTTGTCATGAGATTATTAAGGCTAATAAAACAAATAACCTTAATCGACTTTATAAAAGGCTTTGCAGTCACACTAAAAGCTTTTTTTAGAAAAAAAGTAACCATTCAGTATCCTGAAGTTAAAACACCCTTATCACCAAGGTTTAGAGGTAAATTAGCTTTACTAAAGTATGACAATGGCGAAGAACGATGTATAGCTTGTAAGCTCTGTTCTGCTGTTTGTCCAGCACAAGCTATTACTATTGAATCGGAAGAACGTGATGATGGCTCAAGAAGAACCACAAAGTTTGAAATTGATGCCTTCAAATGTATTTATTGTGGATTCTGTGAAGAATCATGCCCTGTTGATTCAATTGTTGAAACTAATATTTTTGAATATCACATGACTGAAAATCATCAACGAATTCAAACTAAAGAAATGCTACTGGCTACTGGTGATAAATATCGCCAACAAACCATGGAAGACAAAGCCAAGGATTCAGAATATAAATGATAAAAGAGTTAATATTTTATAGTTTTTCTTCAGTACTTATTTGTTCATCGTTAGCAGTAGTGCTTTTTAGAAACCCAGTATACTCAGCTGTATCTCTTATTCTTAGCTTCATCACCAGTGGTTTTCTTTGGCTGCTTCTCGAAGCAGAATTTTTAGCAATAGTCCTTATATTGGTTTATGTCGGTGCAGTAATGGTGCTTTTCTTATTTGTTATTATGATGTTGAATATTAATGAAGAGAAAGAAAAATCGTCTTTTAATTCTGTGGCCCCTTTTGCAGTGTTTATTGGATTGATAATTGTCGCTGAACTGATCACCATCATTTGGATCAATTCAAGCCAGTTCTCTAATGCACCAACAGTTATTCAACAAACTAGTCAAATGGGCAATACCTTATTATTAGGCACCGAATTATTCACTAATTACATACTTGACTTTGAGGTAGCTGGATTTATTTTGTTATTGGCTATTATTGTGGCTATTTCATTAACTCTTAGACCAAGAAAAAATCTTAAAACACAAGTGGCCTCAGAACAGATTAATGTCGATCCAAAAAAACGCATGAAATTGATTGATCTGAAAGACACTAAATAATTATGCTAACTCTACAATCATATTTAACCCTTGGAGCTATTATCTTTTCTATAGGTGTGATTGGTATTGTTATTAACAGAAAAAATATCATCATCATTATGATGTGTACTGAACTACTGCTCATCGCAGTCAACTTTAACTTTATTGCCTTTTCTTATTTTAATCAGGATTTAGCAGGGCAAATATTTGTGTTTTTTATACTTACAGTCGCTGCTGCAGAAGCGGCTATTGGTTTAGCAATCCTTGTTGCTTTGTATAGAAATAAAAGGACTATTGACGTCCAAGAACTTAAGTCCTTGAGAAATTAAGTGTTATATCAATTAAGTGTTTTAGCTTTAGTTATTCCTTTAATTGGAGGGATCTTAGCTGGATTTCTTGGTAAGACCATCGGTAAAACCTTCACTAATACTGTAACTATATTTAGTGTTCTAGCCTCTTTTCTTATTTCATCATATATTCTTTATACCATCTTGAATCAACCCGATTTAATTTTAAATCAAAACATTTACCGGTGGCTAGAAATTGGATCATACTCATTCAACATAGGTTTATTAATTGATAACTTAACTGCTAGCATGATGGTTGTTGTGACTTTTGTTTCACTAATGGTGCATATCTATAGCATTGGTTACATGCATGATGACCCCGGTTATCACCGATTCTTTAGTTACATCTCATTATTTACCTTTGCAATGTTATCGCTTGTTATGGCAAATAATTTTCTTCAGTTATTTTTTGGTTGGGAAGCTGTTGGAGTTATGTCCTATTTACTCATTGGGTTTTGGTTCACTAAGGAATCAGCAATAAAAGCCAATTTTAAAGCCTTCATTATCAATAGAGTAGGGGATATGTTTTTACTACTGGGCATAGCTTTATTGTTTTCTCTATCGGGTTCTCTTGACTATTCAACTGTCTTTAGTAGTGGTCCAATGATTAGCAACCAACTTTTCTTCATAACAGAGGACTGGTCAGTTTCAGCCTTAACACTGGCTTGTGTTTTATTATTTGGTGGCGCCATGGGTAAATCAGCTCAAATGCCACTTCATGTTTGGCTACCCGACTCTATGGAAGGCCCAACACCAATTTCTGCATTAATCCATGCTGCAACAATGGTAACAGCTGGTGTGTTTATGCTTGCAAGAATGTCACCTTTGTTTGAATTATCAGAATCTGCTCTCTCTTTTGTTCTCATTATCGGTTCTATTACAGCTATAACTACTGGTTTGTTGGGGCTTGTGCAATTTGATATCAAACGTGTAATTGCTTATTCAACACTGTCGCAATTGGGCTATATGGTAGTTGCAGCAGGAGTATCAGCTTATTCAGCTAGTCTGTTTCATCTGATGACGCATGCCTTTTTTAAAGCTTTATTATTTTTAGCTGCTGGTTCAGTGATCGTTGCCTTACATCATGAACAAGATATCAGGAATATGGGTGGCCTGAGAAAACGCTTACCAGTAACTTACGCTACCTCATTGATAGGAACTTTGGCCTTAATTGGTTTCCCAGGGTTCTCAGGATTTTTCTCTAAAGACGCTTTAATTGAAGCCGTGGCACATTCATCAGTTTATGCTCATGAATTTGCCTATTATTGTGTGTTAATCGGAGTCTTTGTCACCTCTTTATATTCATTTAGACTGTTATTTATTGTCTTTCATGGATCACTAAGTGAACACAATAATAATGTGAAGGAACCTCGATTATCCATTGTGTTGCCATTAATACTACTATCTATACCTTCTGTGTTTATTGCTTGGCCAACAGTTGGTCCTATGGTCTTTGACAACTTTTTTTCAAATTCTATTGTCCAACCCACATCGATAGAACTATTTGGTTATGAATTCACAGATTCACTACATTTCTTAACCCACGCTCTTTCAGGTCCGATAACTTATATAGCCATATCAGGTATTGGAGTTGCTTATTTTTTTTACATAAAACAGCCAGAAATACCAAACAAATTAGCTCTAACATTTAAACCTATATACAAACTTCTTAGGGAAAAATATTATTTTGATTATCTGTATGAAAACATCCTAGCTAAATTTTTCAGTTCACTGGGAAATAGTCTCTGGAATTTAGGAGATATTAAGTTTATTGATAATTATATTGTCAACGGAACAGCCAGAAAAATTGAATCACTATCAAATAAAGCTCAACTGCTTCAATCAGGTTATATCTATCATTACGCATTGATGATGATGTTAGGTCTGTCATTATTTTTAGGTTGGGTCATCATAAACAAAATTGGAATGGCCTCATGATAATTGAGCAAATAATTTGGCTACCTATCTTAACAGCCCTAATTATTGTTGCTTTAGGTGAAAAACGATCCGAACTTTCATATAAAATTTCTCTGTTTGTTTCACTCCTTGTTTTTGGTCTCTCTGTATATGTCTTATATTTATTTGATACAACCACCTCAGGGTTCCAATTCGTGCTTAAAGCCCAATGGATTGAACGATTCAATATTAATTATCATTTAGGCATTGACGGTATTTCATTACCTCTAATTCTGTTAACTACTTTCCTGACCCCTATTGTTATCTACACAGCCAAAACAACGTTAAAAAATAAACTTCACCAATATTTGGCGTCCTTTTTACTTCTTGAAGGTCTGATGGTAGGTGTCTTTTCAGCAATGGATGCTTTTTTATTTTATGTTTTCTGGGAAGCTATGCTGATTCCAATGTTTCTTATCATTGGAGTTTGGGGTGGTAAAAACCGAATATATGCCACCGTTAAGTTCTTTCTTTATACCTTCCTTGGTTCTGTGTTTATGTTAATTGCCATAATCTATTTGTATTTACAGTCTGGAAGTTACCTGATTACAGATTTTTATTATCTGCCACTACAGATCAATCAACAAATTGTTATCTTTCTGGCTTTTTTATTTGCTTTTGCAGTAAAAATACCTATGTGGCCAGTACATACATGGCTTCCAGATGCACATGTTGAGGCGCCCACAGGTGGTTCTGTTATTTTAGCTGCTGTACTTTTAAAAATGGGTGGTTACGGTTTATTACGGTTCAGTTTACCAATTTTACCAGAAGGCTCTATGATGCTTGCACCATTAATGATTGCTCTGTCATTGATCGCCATCATATACATTGGTTTAGTTGCTATTGCACAAACTGATATGAAAAAACTTATTGCTTATTCTTCTATTTCTCATATGGGATTTGTGACATTGGGTTGTTTTATATTTTTCATTGAAGACAATGCTTTAAACCCTGAAACCATGAACTTGGCCATTAACGGTGCAATGATTCAAATGATCTCACATGGCCTGATATCAGCAGCATTATTCTTATCAATAGGGGTAATGTACGATCGCCTACACACCAGAGAAATAAATGATTACGGGGGAATAGTGACCACAATGCCTAAATTTGCAACTCTTATGGTATTTTTTGCACTTGCAAATGCAGCACTTCCAGGAACATCAGGTTTTGTTGGAGAACTGACAGTTATTTTAGCCACCTTTAAGGCCAATGGTTTTATAGCTAGCTTATCTGCTCTTACACTGATTATAGGTGCGGCTTATACATTGTGGATGATCAAAAGAGTGATTTTTGGTCCTGTAAAAAACGAAAAAATAAATCAATTAAATGATATGAATAAAATTGAATCTATTTCATTAGGGTTGCTTGCATTATCAATATTAATTTTGGGTGTATGGCCTAAACCGTTAATTGATTTAATGAATGAATCGATTAATTTACTCACTCTATTTATAACCGGAACATAACGATACCATGTCAATTAATGAATTATATTTTATCCTTCCAGAATTAATAATAGCTTCTTGTATTTGCTTATTAATACTCATCAATAGTCTTACTAAACAGCTAAGACAATATTCAGGTGTTTTAATTGGAAGTGCAGCAATGATGGCCTGTATTATCGTATCATTAATGTTATCTAGTGAAGACTCTGTTGATATTTTTAATAATCATTTCAGGGTTGATAATTTGGCAACAGGGCTAAAATTAGTCACTTTTATCACCACTCTTATTGTCATCTTAGGAACAAATACAGATAAATTAAATGCTGACAGTGAAATAATTTTAATTGAACTATTTGCCGTTCTAGGGGTTTTAATTTTATGTTCTGCAAATAATTTACTCACGCTTTATCTTGGATTAGAAACTTTGACACTTTCGATGTATGGGCTTGTAGCATCTAAAAGATCATCTGAGATTGCTACAGAATCAGCAATGAAATTCTTTATTCAAGGTGCCATAGCCTCAGCAATTTTTCTATACGGTACTTCATTGATATATGGCTTATATCAAACCTTATCACTAACTATTTTTAGTAACCCTGATATCAATAATTCTATAGAACTGCAGTTGGCTTTAGCCTTTATTATATGCGGAATTGCGTTCAAATTTGGAGCCTTCCCCTTTCACAGTTGGGTTCCTGATTCCTACCAAGGATCTAGTAACTCAGTAGCTCTGTTTATTTCTACAGTCCCCAAAATAGGTGCCTTTGCTCTTATATATAGACTCCTAATTACATCATTTATAGCGGTTAGTGATTTTTGGACCATCTTAATATTAGTCCTAGGCCTCATGTCACTAATATTTGGTAATTTAGTAGCAATTTCACAATCTAATCTCAAACGACTCCTTGGCTATTCAGCAATTGGGCACATGGGATTTGTTTTGATTGCTATATCAATTGGGTCTTTAGAAGGCGTCCAAGCAGCCTTATTCTATCTTTTGATATATATATTAATGACTTCAGTCGCATTTATGTGTCTTGAGGTTCTATCCAGTAAAAATCGATCAATTGTGACACTCTCAGATATAAAAGATTTAAACTCATCACACCCCTGGATTGCCTTAATAATGTTGTTCAGCATGTTTAGTATGGTAGGTATACCACCTTTTATAGGCTTTTATGCTAAATGGATTGTCCTTTCTGAACTATTAAATGCCGGAATGTTATCTGTTAGCATCACTGCAATTATTATGTCGGTAATTGCTGCTTTTTACTATTTACGGGTCGTTTGGTATATGTATTTTGAAAAAACAGAATTGCCTGTTATGAAAAAAGGATCCACATTAATACAAAAGTCAACACTATCAATAATTGGTGTAATGATACTGTTAATGGGGCTTTATCCTTCACCAATTATTGATTTTTGCAAGTCGATAATTTCTCCATTTATATTGATTGATTGATAAAAAAAGATTAGTATCTTTCCCACAGATGCGGGGTGGAGCAGTCTGGCAGCTCGTCGGGCTCATAACCCGAAGGTCGTAGGTTCAAATCCTACCCCCGCTACCATTTTTTGGTTAGGCCCCGTCTGGGGCTTTATTTTTGTTGGAGAGGAATGAATAGTTTAGATAGTAAAATTAAAGAGCAGATTGAAAAATCTATTAATTTAATTGGTTATGAATTAATGGAAATAGACTGCAGCCCAAATAAAAGGGGGCTTAAAATAGTTACTTTTATCGATCATAGTGACGGTATTACAATGGATGATTGTGTAAAAGCCACTAAAGTCATTACTCCTATACTGGAATTGAAAGAAGATGATGATTATCTACTAGAAGTCTCTTCACCTGGCTTAAATCGTAAATTAATCACTAAAGAACATTTTGATAGATTCATGGGAGAAACAGTCAAAGTTAAGCTAAAGAATAAAACTGATGATAGAAAAAACTTTAAAGGTCAGTTGAAATCAAGAAATGGTAATAAAATAGAAATTACTGAAGATAATAAAGATATTTTAATTGATATCGATTTGATAGATGTATGTCGAATCGTTCCTAACTATAAATAACGAGGAAAAAAATGGCAGCAGAAATTATAAAAGTTGTGGATGCAGTCTCTGAAGCTAAAGACGTAGATAGAGAAGTACTCTTCGAAGCAATTGAAAATGCAATTGAATCAGCTACTAAAAAGAACTATGCAGATAACATGGATGTCAAAGTGACGATTGACAGAGAAACAGGAGATTATAAAACTTATAGACGCTGGATGGTTTTCGCTGATGATTCAAGAGAATTAGAGGATCCTGACATTGAATTGAGAATGATTGATGCGGTTGATGTTGATAAGAATGCTAATCCAGGAGAATTTGTACATGAAGAAATTGAATCTGTTGATTTTGGAAGAATTGGCGCACAAATAGCAAAACAAGTTATTGTCCAAAAAGTCAGAGAAGCTGAAAAACAAAAGACTATAGAGCTATTTAAAGACAATGTTGGTGAACTTGTTAGTGGAGTTGTGAAACGAATGGACCGTAATGGTTTTTATATTGACATCGGTAATAATTCTGAAGCCTTTCTACCCAGGCGTGAAATGATATATAAAGAAGCGATAAGACCTCAAGACAGGATAAAAGCAATATTAAAAGATATTAATACTGATCTAAAAGGCCCACCATTAATTCTTTCTAGAATTATGCCTGAATTCTTAATTGAGTTATTTAAACTTGAAGTTCCTGAAATTACACAAAATCTAATTAGTATTGTTGGAGCATCAAGAGACCCTGGATTGAGAGCGAAAATTGCTGTTCAGTCTGATGACAAAAGAATTGATGCCGTAGGTGCCTGTGTGGGCATGCGTGGCTCAAGAGTCCAAGCAGTTTCTAACGAACTAAATGGTGAACGAATCGATATTATTCTTTGGTCTGACAATACTGCTCAATATGTTGTAAATGCGATGTCACCAGCAACTGTTGTTTCTATTGTCGTTGATGAAGAAAATAATAGTATGGATATTGCTGTAGAAGAATCAAAGTTATCACAAGCAATCGGTAGAGGAGGGCAAAATATTCGTTTAGCCAGTG
>CAUZCF010000011.1:0-16604 GCA_963578425.1 Gammaproteobacteria bacterium
TTGAAGCTGAAGCAGAAGAACCTAAAGTTGAAGCTGAAGCAGAAGAACCTAAAGTTGAAGCTGAAGCAGAAGAACCTAAAGTTGAAGCTGAAGCAGAAGAACCTAAAGTTGAAGCTGAAGCAGAAGAACCTAAAGTTGAAGCTGAAGCAGAAGAGACTACAGATAAAAAATAATAGAGCAATCTATGGACATAAAAGCTATTGATGTAAAAAAACTTAGAGAGATAACTAATGCTGGAATGATGGATTGCAAAAAAGCTTTGTTAGAAGCTGATGGAGATTTTGAAAATGCAAAAGTTCTTCTAAGGGAAAAAGGTCAAAGCAAAGCTGATAGTAAATCGGGGCGAACTACAGCACAAGGGATAGCATTAATTAAAGTAGAAGCAGATAATTCTGTAATTTTGGAAGTAAATTGTGAAACTGACTTTGCTGCAAAAGATAATCTATTCCATCAGTTTGTTAATAACATAGCTAAGTTAATCCTTGAGAATAATATAGATAATATGGATCAACTAAATCAACAATCAGTTGATGAATTTGAGAATATAAATGAATATCGGAAATTTATAATCTCTAAGCTTGGTGAAAACATTACAATAAGAAGATTCCAAAGGATCAAGATTGATGGTCAAATTGGTAGTTATATCCATGGTAATAAAATTGCATCCTTAGTAGTTATTAATGCAAATGATGCTGAACTTGCAAAAGATATAGCAATGCATATAGCTGCTTCTAAACCAGAATATATTAGTACTTCTGATATCCCTGAAGAATTAGTAACAGAGGAAACCAGGGTACTAACTCTCCAAGCAGAAGAAGAGGGTAAACCTAAAGAAATTATAGAAAAAATTGTGCAGGGAAAACTTAGAAAACAATTTGATCAAATAACTTTAACCGGACAAGAGTTTGTAAAAGATCCTGATATAACAATCAATCAATTACTTGCTCAGAAGAATGCCTCAGTAAATTCTTTTATTCGATATGAAGTTGGTGAAGGCATAGAGATAGAGGAAGTTAATTTTGCCGATGAAGTTAAAGCTCAGGTTGATGCTATTAAATAGTTTTAATAATTTTGAAAAATGAAAAAATAAAACGGATTTTACTTAAACTCAGTGGTGAAGCTCTACTGGGTGATCAGCCATTTGGTGTAGACCCAAAAGTCCTTGTTTATCTTGCCAAAGAAATTAAATCCATAGTGGATAATGATGTTGAAATTGGCATTGTTATAGGTGGAGGCAATATATTCAGAGGAGAAGGTTTAGCACAATCTGGGATCGATCGAGTAACTGGCGACCAAATGGGAATGCTCGCAACTATTATTAATGCATTAGCTATTCAAGATGCTCTCGAACGAGAAGACTTGGTTGTAAGAGTGATGTCTGCTTTAAAGGTTAATGAGGTATGTGAGGACTATATTAGGCGTCGAGCCATTAGACATTTAGAAAAAGGTAGAGTTACTATTTTTTCTGCTGGAACAGGGAACCCATACTTTACAACTGATTCTGCTGCTTCATTAAGGGCAGTTGAAATAGAAGCTGACTTATTAATTAAAGCAACAAGAGTTAATGGCGTTTTTTCTGAAGATCCTTTGGTAAATGATCAAGCTAAGCATTTTGAAAAAATTTCCTATGATGATTTTATTTCAATGGGATTGAGAGTTATGGACACAACATCAATTGTTATGGCCAAAGAAAATAACCTTCCTGTGCGTGTTTATGATATTTCAATTGACAATGCTTTATTGCAAATTGTTCAAGGCAAGAATGTGGGAACGCTGATAGAATAATCTTTAAGATGCTTGAAGACATAAATCAGGAAGCCACGGAGAGAATGCAAAAATCTGTTAATGCATTTAAATCAAGTCTTTCAAAAATTAGAACAGGGAGAGCTAGTCCAGATATTTTGGATAGTATCTCATTAGATTATTACGGAACTGAAACTCCTCTTAAACAATTATCAAATATTTCTGTTGAAGATTCCCAAACTCTATCTATTGCACCATGGGAGGAAAAATTTATTCCTGAGATTGAACAAGCCATAGTTAAGGCAAATATAGGACTAAATCCTGTAACCACAGGTAATATCATAAGAATCCCTCTACCCTTATTGACAGAAGAAAGGAGGGTTGAGCTAACCAAGCAGGTTAAGTCTGAGGAAGAACAAGCAAAAGTTTCTGTTCGCAATATTCGCAGAGATTCAATACATGACTTAAAAGAATGTCTAAATGAAAAAATGATCTCAGAAGATGATTGTCATAAAGGTCAATCAGATGTTCAAACCATAACAGATCAAATGATCCAAAATATTGAAACCTTAAGTAGCGGGAAACAAAAAGAATTGATGACTATCTAGGTAATGACTCAAATCGAATCAGAAAAAAACCTATCAACTATCCAAAATTTACCTAAACACTTAGGGATCATCATGGACGGCAATGGTAGATGGGCAAAGTTGAGAGGCAAAAGAAGGATATTTGGTCACGAAACAGGAGTTTTAAAAGCTAGAGAGTTAGTTGAAACTTGTGTCAGGTTAAGAATTGAAGCATTGACTCTATATGCATTCAGCGCAGAGAACTGGTCAAGACCAGCAAAAGAAGTTAGTGGTTTAATGAAGCTATTTGAGAGAACTATAGAAAAATACACAGGTCTATTGATAGATAATCAGGTTCGCTTTAAACAAGTTGGGACGAGGAGATTACTACCAAAAATTCTACAAAGAAAGCTAGAACAAATGGAGGCAATCACCTCTCAAAATGAAGGACTAAAATTGACGCTCGCTATTGGTTATGGAGCTCAGCAGGACATTATTGGAGCAGTTAAAAATATTATTGATGACACAAATGATGGAAAGATTGAAAAAGATGCCATTGACGAGTCGTTATTTGCTAATTATTTATCATTTAATCATTTACCAAAACTAGACTTAATCATCAGAACTTCAGGCGAAACACGGTTAAGTAATTTTATGCTTTGGGAAGCAGCTTACTCAGAGATTCATTTTACTGAGACTTTATGGCCCAACTTTGAAGAACAAGAATTTATTGAGATATTGGAAAATTATTCAACTGCTGAAAGACGTTATGGCTCAATAAAAAAAGAAGTTGAGCTAAAGAAAGCTTAGCTTAAATAACTCAATGAATAACTTGTCAAAAAGAGTACTTTCAGGTCTCGTATTATTCTTACTACTTGTATTGATTATCTATGCAGCTAGTTCCATAGATTCAAAAATAGGTGTTTATGCCATTGCACTCATAACATTGGTTATTTTCTGGGAGTTTTACCAATTTTTTGAAAAAAAGGTCATTGGCTTGATTTTTCTTTTGAGTCCAATCTTGAGTATTACCTTGATATCAAACTTGCTACTCGACAACATTTTTTCTTTAATTATAATTTCATGCTTGACTTGGGCACTGATGGCAATTCGCATAATTATTTTTGATAACCCTAAAATGAATAATATTGAATTGTTTGTTTTAGGTTATTTAATAATTTTTCCAGCTTTCACTTCAGCAACATGGATATATGTAAATTTGAGCCCTTCAATTTTATTGTTAATTGTTTTTGGAGTTTCTATAGCTGATACTTCAGCTTATTTTGTAGGAAAAAAATTAGGCAACACACAGTTATTAGCCAACACAAGCCCAGGAAAAACTCTAGAAGGTCTCATAGGAGCATGCGTCATTACTCCAATTTCTTTAGCCTTGATTGCATTTTTCTTAGATTATCAATTTATTGGCTTCTTTATATTTGGATTAATCCTTACTCCTATTAGTTTTATAGGGGATATTGTTTTTAGTTATGTGAAACGATGTAGAAACAAGAAAGACTCAAGTAATTTAATACCAGGTCATGGTGGTTTTATTGATTTGTTAGACGGAACAATTGCAGTTCTAACTTTTTTTTGGATGTTTGCTGCCGCTCCAACAGGAAGGATTGGAGAAATTATCTATAAGAATTTTTTAATTTACTTAATTTGATCACTTTAGATTGTTGATTATATGGCAGTTCTTTATTTTTATTACTTCCTTTAATCCCTTCAATCTTTATAATTCCTTCATAATTATTAAAGACAATTAGCAAATGGATTTTTTATTTTCAATAATAGCTTTCATAGTTTTGGTTGGCGTTCTAGTAGCCATCCATGAATATGGGCATTTTTTAGCTGCAAAACTTTGTAATGTAAAAGTTTTAAGGTATTCCATTGGCTTTGGGAAAGTCCTGATAAGTAGAAAAACTGGTCACGATCAGACTGAGTATTGCTTATCAGCGATACCCTTAGGTGGATATGTTCAGCTACTAGATGAAAGAAGTGAAGACGTAGCTGAGGAAGAAAAACATAGAGCTTTTAATAGGCAATCAGCGACTAAAAGAATTTTCATCCTATTTGCAGGCCCTTTAGCTAATTTTTTATTTTCTATTGTTGCTTATATCTTTATGTTTTCCTCAGGTATCCCAGGAACGGTTCCCTTAATAGGGGATGTCGAACCACAATCCATTGCTTGGCAAAATAACATAAGAACAGGTGATCAGATTGTTAATGTAGGAGGCAGAGAAGTAACAACATGGCAGGGCACACTTATTTCTATGATTGGAGAAATCTTAGACGATGAAATAATAATGTTATCCGTTATTGATGAATCAAGTAATAAAAAAGATATTGTTCTTGATGTAACAGGAAGAACGAAAGAATTAACTGCGCCAAATGCTATTTTTTCAGGTCTTGGGTTTCAACCCTTTCAACCCATCATTAATCCGGTTATTGCCTCAGTTACTGAAAATAGCCCAGCAGAGAAGGCAGGCCTTAAGTCTGGAGATACTTTATTAACAATAGATGGTATAGAGATTAACGGTCTAGAGCAGTTTGTAGAATTAGTTTTTAGTAGGCCAGGTAAACGTGTTGATATTGAAATACAAAGAAATGGAGAGGTTTATCTTACTGAGGTAAAACTAGGTGTTAAGGAAGATGATTCAAGCAAAGGCTTTATAGGGCTGGGGACAACAATAGATAAAGAACAAATCAATCAATACTTAGCAATTGAGAAGTATTCATTCCCTCAAAACATAACAATGGCTGTCGATCAAACAAATGAAATGATTGTTCTAACGCTTAATATGTTTGGAAAAATGATAACAGGTCAAATTTCTGGAAAAAATTTAAGTGGCCCTGTAGGGATTGCTAAGGACGCAGGTACTGTTGCAAAAAGAGGTTTAATTGCCACATTATCTTTTATGGCAATAATCAGTATTAGCTTAGGTATTTTAAACTTGTTACCTGTCCCAGTTCTTGATGGCGGTCAAATTGTTTTTGTTTTAATAGAAAAAATAATTAGAAGACCGCTTCCAGAGAAAATCCAAATTATTTTTCAACAGATTGGAGTAGGCGCATTGTTATTCCTTATGGTTTTTGCGTTGTACAATGATTTAACAAGAATTTTCAACTAAAAAAATATACATAACAATGAGAATAAGATATCTAGTCATTTTGATCGCATGTTTGTCTTTTACTTATGCAGAAGCTGACGATGATTTCATTGTTAAAGATATTAAGATTGAGGGATTACAGAAAATATCAGAAGGTGCATTACTTAATTATTTACCTGTAAATATTGGAGATACAATTGATGATCTTAAGGTGAAAGAGTCAATTCGATCAGTTTATTCGAGTGGTTTTTTTAAGAATATTGAGTTTAGAAAAGACGTCTCAGGTGTGCTTATTATTTCGGTCTTAGAACGACCGTCTATTGCTTCAATTACTTTTGAAGGTAATAAGGACATTAAAACAGAAGATCTCGAAGAATCACTAACTAATATAGGTTTTAAGGTAGGTCGTAATTATGACCCTTCAATACTTGATGAAATAGAAAGATCATTGATTGATCAATATTTTAGCTTCGGTAAGTACAGTGCAAGAGTTAACACTACGGTTGAAGATTTACCGGGTAATACTGTAACTGTTCGGGTTGATGTCAAAGAGGGGGATCGAGCACAAATTAGACAAATTAATATAGTTGGAAATAGAATTTTTTCTGATGAAGATCTATTAGAAAGATTAAAGTTAAAAATGGGTAATTGGCTGTCTTTTATTAATCAAGATGATCGATATTCCAGAGAAGATCTTCAAGGAGACCTTGAAACAATAGAAAGTTTCTATCTTGATCAAGGTTTTGCTAATTTTAGAATTGATTCAGCACAGGTTGCTATTTCTCATGATAAAACAGGAATATTTGTAACAGTAAATATTTCTGAGGGAGAACTTTATAAGTTATCAGACGTTAAACTTACTGGTGAGTTTGTCATTCCTCGAGAGAGGATTGAAAATTTAGTCTTTGCTCAACCTGGTCAAATATTCTCTCAGGGACTTTTAACATCTATTTCAGAGTTAATTGAATATGAACTTGGTGAAGAGGGCTATTCTTTTGCTGAAGTTGAAGCTATACCTGAGTTGGATAGAGACTCAAAAGAAGTCAAAGTTGTTTTTTATATTCAACCAAAGAGTAGAGTCTATGTAAGACGTGTGAATTTTAGTGACACAACTTCAATTAATGACAACACTCTTAGAAGAGAGCTTCGACAACTCGAAGGTGGCTACTATTCGAAAAGTAGGTTAGAAAGGTCAAAAATCAGACTTCAAAGGTTACCTTTTATTGAGGAAGTTGACTTTGATACCATCCCGGTTCCAGGAACAAGTGATCTAGTTGATGCTGAATTTAATATTAAAGAAGGACTACCGGGACAGTTTGGAGGAGGAATCGGCTATTCTGGATATCAAAAATTAATGTTAAACGGAAACTTTGTTCATACTAATTTCTTTGGGACGGGTAATCGAGTTGCAGTAGATCTAAATTCAAGTAAATACAGAGATCTTTACAGTGTTTCAACTACAAGTGCTTACTCAGGAATAGATGAAATTTCTAGAACCTTAAGGTTATCTATTTCATCATTTAATCAATTCACCTCAGCTTCTTCAGATTTTTCAACTAAAACTTATTCAGCAGGACTTGAATATTCCTATCCATTAAGTGAATTTCAAAGATTTATATACGGTGGATCATTACAAAGTTCTGAGTTATTAGCAGGTGATTATAGCGCTGATCAAGCCTTACAATGGGTCACTAGTAATGGTAACAGTGAATGCTTTGATGACGATTTCTTTGACTTTTGTAAAACCAAATTCAATTCTGCAGAACTGGTCTTAGGTTGGATTTATGATTCTAGAAATAGATACATGTTTGCTGATCAGGGTATGTCTCAACGATTAATAGCTAATTTAGCCATTCCAGGCAGTGATGTTGAGTATTATGGTATTAATTATAGTTATAAACAGTATTTTAATATCCCTTTTCCATTTGTTAACTATCTCACACTTATGGCTAAGGCTGATATTGCATTCAATGATGCCTACGGCGATTCTATTGGTGTTCCTCCTTATAAGAACTTTTTTGCAGGTGGACCTGATACTGTAAGGGGTTTTAAAGAACATCGTTTGGGTCCAAAGGATAATTTTGGCAATCCTTATGGAGGAAACTTACTTGTTTCAAGCCAGATGGAATTAATACTACCTATACCGGGTGATTGGGCCTCCCGAGCAAGATTCAGTTTATTTTTTGATATTGGTAATGTCTTCTCAACCAGTGAAATTGAGTTTTTAGATAGAGAAGGAAATCCTATAGATTATGGATTTGATGCGGGAAATCTAAGAAGATCTGTAGGATTAGCTGCCCAGTGGCTAGCTCCTCTCGGTTTATTTAGATTCAGTTATGCTATTCCTCTTAACGAAACAATAGCAACAAATAGTTACTTAGATGATGAAATGGAGAGATTCCAATTTACAATTGGTGGTGCTTTTTAGACAATGGATTTGTTTATTTAAAAATAAGGATGAGAAGATGAAATATATATATTCAATATTGGCAGTTTTTTTGCTGAGTCAACCCGTTTTTTCACAAGATGTCAGTAGTATAAGGATCGGTGTGGTTGATATGAACAAACTGCTCCAAGAGGCACCGCAATATCAAGATATGCAATCTGCTATTGAGGAAGAGTTTGCTCCGAAGGTACGTGATATTGAGGCGAAAGAATCGGCTTTTAATGAGTCTAGAGATAAATTACAAAAAGATAATTTAGCTCTCAGCAATGATGAAAGACAAAATGCCACTTTAAAATTAACCTCAGATCAAAGAGAACTGGAATATTTAGCTAAAAGTTTCCAAGAAGACAGGAATAATCGTATTCAAATTGAAACCAATAAAATTATTGTAGAAACAATTAATGTCGTCAATAAATTTGGTCGAGATAATGGCTACGATTTAATAATCAATGAAGGCAGAATTAGTCAAAACACAATTTTAAATGGTGGCACCTTATATAAGGGGGCTTCAGTTGATATCACTAATGATATTGCAAAAGTTTTGGAGAAGAACTTCCAAGAAAGCAAATCTGGAGGCTAAGTTAATTAAAGAAATTAACTAGGGAGACATTTTTTGCCTGAGATTACAATCAATCTGGAAGAATTAGCCTCTAGATATGGTTGTAAACTTAATGGTGATCCAAAAGTTCTAATCTCTAAAGTATCCTCATTAGAGGACGCTAATAGCAGTTCTATTTCTTTCTTATCAAATGATAAGTATAAATCTCTTCTAGAAGACACAAACGCTGGTGCAGTCATTCTTAGAAACAAGGATCTAGACAATTGCCCCACCGCAGCATTGATTGCTGATGATCCTTATTTAGTCTTTGCAAGAATTGCATCTTACTTTGATAAGGCTAGAGATTTCGAAATGGGTTGCCATCATTCTGCCATAATCGAAGATTCATCAGAAGTGCCTGCAAGTTGCTCTATTCAAGGAGGAGCATATATTGGAAAACATGTAAAACTTGGGGAGTCTGTTTTTGTAGGTGCTAATGCTGTGGTTACTTCTGACTCATCAATTGGTGATAATTCATGGATTGGACCAGGCGTAATGATTCTTAATCAGTCAAGTATCGGTTTAAGAGCCATTATCCATTCTGGTGCTGTCATCGGTGCTGATGGTTTTGGGTTTTCTGAGGATGAGGCTTCACAATGGGTTAAAGTTCCTCAAACTGGATCTGTCAGAATTGGCAATGATGTAGAGATAGGAGCTAATACAACAATTGATCGAGGCACCATGAAAAACACTCAAATACGCGATGGTGTTAAGTTAGATAATCTAATTCAAATAGCTCATAATGTGGTCATTGGTGAACACACAGCCATTGCTGCAAGTACTTCAATAGCAGGCAGTTCAGTTATTGGTAAGTATTGTAAAATAAGTGGGCAAGTGGGTATTACTGGACATATTAAGATTGCAGATCATACAACTCTTACTGCAAGGACAGCTGTAATGAAATCAATAAAAGAATCAGGCATGTATTCAAGTAATCTCTTTCCTCATCAAGCAGTCTCTATTTGGCAAAAAAATGTAGCAATATTTAGGAGCTTGAGTAAATTAAAATCGATCATATCCAGTCTCCAAACAAAAGAAGATAATGAGTCTGATACATAAAACAGCCATAGTTTCTAAGGATGCAAATTTAGCTGACAATGTCAGTGTTGGCCCATATTCAATTATTGGTCCTGGGGTGGCGATAGGGGAGAGCTCTGTTATTGATTCTCATGTTGTAATAAAAGGTAAAACCACCATTGGATCAGATAACCATATCTATTCATTTACATCAATCGGTGATGACCCACAGGATAAAAAATACGATGACGAAGAAACTTCAGTTGAAATAGGAAATAGAAATACGATCAGAGAATATACCACTATCAATAAAGGCACTATCCAAGATGTAGGAACAACTAGACTAGGGGATGATAATTGGATTATGGCTTATGTGCATATAGCCCATGATTGTCAGGTAGGTAGTAATACAATTTTTGCAAATAACACTACCTTAGGTGGTCATGTTATTGTTGGGGATTATGTAATATTTGGCGGTTTCTCAGGCGCTCATCAATTCTGTAAAATAGGAGCACATAGCTTTTTAGGTATGTACTCTGGGATTGCCAGAGATCTTCCACCATATGTCATAGTAATGGGACAACCTGCTGAACCCAGAGGAATTAATTTAGAGGGCTTAAAAAGAAGGGATTTTAACTCAGATCAGATAAGAAATATTAAGACCGCATACAAGTACTTATATATGTCTGAGCTAAGATTAGAAGAAGCAGTAAGTAAAATCCAAACGATAGATGACGTTGCTGGAGAAATAACAATTCTTCTAGAATTTCTTAAAGATGCCACACGCGGTATTGTCAGAAAAAAATAAATCAGATTGTGGCCTATTTTGTTATTGTTGCAGGTGAATCTTCAGGAGATATCCTAGGTTCATCAGTTATTCGAGAACTGAAAAAAAATAACCCTGAACATGAATTCCAAGGTATAACTGGCCCCAGAATGACTGAAGCCGGATGTGAATCTTGGTTTGATATTGAGGATTTATCCGTTATGGGGATATTTGATGTTATTAAACATTTACCAAGACTGTATAAGATTAGAAGCCAAGTTATAAAAAAAATTATTGAACGACCTCCTGATGCTTTTATTGGTATTGATTATCCTGAATTTAATCTGAGCATAGAAGGGGCTTTAAAGAGAAAAGGGATTCAAACTATCCATATGGTATCTCCAAGTTTTTGGGCATGGAGAGAGAATAGGATCAAGACATTTAATAAAAAAATAGATCTGATGCTTTGTTTATTCCCATTTGAAGAGAAGTTATTAGAAGAGCAAGGCTTAAGAGCAATATTTATTGGGCATCCCTTAGCTGACTCTATCCCAATAGTTACTGACCCAATAGCAGCAAAGACAGATTTAGGTATTACTGATGATTTAGTTATTTGCTTGATGCCAGGAAGTCGCAGGAGCGAGATATCTTTTCACGCTAAATTAATATTTGATGCTGCTAATAAATTAAAGAATGAATTAGCTGCTTCAGGCATAGATAGCGTTAGATTTCTAGTTCCCTCT
This sequence comes from Gammaproteobacteria bacterium, assembly GCA_963578425.1. GTDB lineage: Bacteria > Pseudomonadota > Gammaproteobacteria > Steroidobacterales > UBA11654 > CACPJA01. The sequence continues at coordinate 10,990 of CAUZCF010000011.1, forward strand.
AAATTTCCTGATTTGAAAGATATCTTAATCAAATATCATCCAAAAAATGTGGATAAATATACGTTTTTGACAGACTCCAAAAAAGCTATTGCAGCTTCAAATCTGGTGATTACTAAATCAGGAACCTCAACTCTTGAATCAGCATTATATAAAAAACCCACAGTTGTAATTTATAGGATGCCCACCATTTCATATCTTTTTTTAAAATTATTGAATGTAGTTAAAACAGAGTTTGCGGCATTACCAAATATTCTTTTAGAAAAAGAGGTTTTCCCAGAACTCATTCAAAATGAAGCAACATCAGAAAATATAAAAAATGAAGCTATTAATTGGATAAATCAAAAAGATAGGGTAGACGGTACTATTGAAGATTTAACTCAACTTCATCATCAGCTAAGAAAGAATGCAGGAGAAAAGGCAGCGCAAATAATTGAGAAGGCCGTTGCCTCTTAATCCAAAGATAACAGAACACCTATGACACTAATAGTTGGAGTAGATGAAGTGGGCAGGGGTTGTTTAGCTGGCCCAGTCTATGCTGCTGCTGTTGTCATGGGCGAGAAACAAATTTTGGTTGGCCTAAAAGATTCAAAATTATTATCAAAAAAAAAGCGCAATGAATTATTTAAATTAATAGTGTCAAATTGTTATGAGTATTCTCTTGGATCTCAAGATAACAAAGAAATTGACCAACTGAATATATTAAATGCCTCTTTGAGGGCAATGGAATTAGCTGTAGGTCAACTCAAAATGGGTTTTAAAAAAGGCTATATTGATGGCCCATATGTACCAAAAAAACTCCTTGGTCAAGAAATAAAATATAAACCTATCATAGGAGGAGATAAGATATTTCCATGTATCTCCGCAGCATCTATAATCGCTAAAGTAAGTCGAGATCAATATATGAATGAATTAGATAATCGTTATCCTGGCTATGGATTTAAAAAAAATAAAGGCTACCCAACAAAAGAGCACATTGGTGCTATTAAAGAATTAGGACCCACTCCTTTTCATCGGCTTAGCTTCAAACCTGAACTCTATGAGTGAAACGAATAGAATCGATGAAGGTTTTGTACACCTAGATGTGAATACCCAATATTCACTAGGTAAAAGCGTAGTTCGAATAGACCGCCTTATTGAATTGTGTGAGGAAAATAAAATGCCAGCGGTTGGTGTTACTGATCATAATAATTTGTTTTCAGCTTTTAAGGCTTATAAAGCATCTCAAAAACAAGGCATTAAATTAATTATTGGTTCACTAATTTCAATAAAAATAAATAATGAAACTGACTGTTCCAAGCTCATTTTATTATGTGAAAATCAGACAGGATATAAAAATCTCTGTTATCTAATAACGAAATCTTATGTCGATGGTTTTAAAAGCAATGAGCCATTTATTGATATTAATTGGCTAGAAGGAAAGTCAGATGGTCTGATTGCTGTCTCTGCATATCAGGATGGTGTGCTAAACCAAATTAGAACAAAAGATAATCAAAAATTAAAAAACCTGATTAATACAATGACAAACCTATTTCCTAATAATTTCTTTATTGGTATACAGAGAATAGGTCAGCCTAGAGAGGAAGAATTTATTGATAAGATGGTTTCAATTTCTACAGAACACAACATTCCATTAGTTGCAACAAACAACCCTAGATTCTTATCAAAAGATGATTATATATCTCTTGAAGCAAGAGTATGCATTGATCAAGGGAGAGTCTTAGATGATCAAAGTAGGCATCGTGATTACACTAATCAACAATTTTTTAAAACGAGCGAAGAGATGAAAACATTGTTTGAAGATCTTCCAGAGGCTCTTATAAACTCAATTAAAATAGCAAAAAAATGTAACTTTAGTTTTGATAATACCGACCATGTTCTGCCTGAGTTTTCTACTCCTGATAAATACAGCATTGATGATTTTTTGACAATGGAAGCTAATGAGGGACTTTTAAATTTAGCTAAAAACCAAACAATTGATAAGCAAATTTATGATAAGAGGCTAATTGAAGAGCTAGAAATAATTAAAGGAACAGGTTTCTCAGGTTACTTCTTGATAGTTGCAGATTTTGTTAAATGGTCAAGAGAGCAAAATATACCTGTTGGACCCGGTCGTGGCTCAGGACCTGGTTCACTGGTTGCTTATTGTTTAGGCATCACTGATATTGATCCCATAGAGCATGACTTAATTTTTGAACGATTCTTAAATCCTGAAAGAATTTCTATGCCAGATTTTGATATCGACTTTTGTGTTAACGGGCGAGATGCCGTTATTGATTATGTTTCAAATAAGTACGGCAATAACATGGTCTCCCAAATTATCACGTATGGAACTCTTTCTGCTAAAGCCGTCATTCGAGATGTAGGCCGGATTCTTGGATACCCATATGGGTTGGTTGATCAGGTAGCTAAACTAGTCCCCTTTGATATTGGCATAACAATTACAGAAGCATTAAAAAAATCTGATGAATTATCAGAAAGATATAAAAATGATGAAGATGTGGAGTCAATAATTAATTTGTCATTAAAGCTTGAAGGGCTAGTTAGGAATGCTGGAACACACGCAGGCGGTGTAATTATAGCACCCTCAGAATTATCTAATTTTATGCCGCTCTATAAAGTTGATGACGAGGTTGGAACTGTAACTCAATTTGATAAGGATGATGCCGAATCAATAGGCTTAATAAAATTTGATTTCCTTGGCCTAAAAACACTAACTGTCATACAAAAAAGCATAGATATCATTAATGCATACGATAGAAAGAATAATAAAAATACGTCTAAAACATTGAATATTAAAGATATTTCTTTAGATGACAAAAAAACATATAAATTATTATCTTTTGCAAGAACCGTTGGTATTTTTCAACTTGAATCAACTGGAATGAGGGATTTGATCAAAAGAATGCAACCTAAAAAATTTGATGACATTATTGCTCTTGTAGCACTATTTCGTCCAGGTACATTATCCAGTAAACAAGGAGAAGAATCAGTTGTTGATACCTTTATTAAAAGGAGAAAACAGAATAATCCAGATCTAATACCTTATACCCATGATTTGTTAATGCCGATCCTCAAAGATACCTATGGATGTATTGTTTATCAGGAACAAGTTATGCAGATTGCTCAGAAGTTAGCTAATTTTTCCCAAGGTAGAGCGGATATCTTAAGAAAAGCAATGGGTAAAAAAGATGATGACCTTATGGCTGAACAAAAGGATGGTTTTGTTAAAGGTTGCATCAGTAATAAAGTTGAAGAAAGAGCTGCAAAAAATATTTGGTCTTTTATAGAAAAATTTGCAGGGTATGGTTTTAATAAAGCACACTCAGTTTCATATGCAACTATAGCCTATCAAACGGCATGGTTAAAAACTCATCATACAACAGAATTCTTTGCAGCTTCTATGACTGCAGATATTGATAATACTGATAAGTTAATCCGTTTTAAGGAGGACTGTGAATCATTTAAAATAGAAATTAAAGGGCCATGCGTGAATCATTCAAGCTATGAGTTTTTTGTTGAGAAAGAGAACCAGATTCGCTACGGATTAGGTGCAATTAAGGGTTTGGGTCAATCGATTTCAGAAGCTATTAGTGAAGAGAGACGTGTGAACGGTAAATACCACAGCATTTTTGATCTTTGTTCTCGCTTATCTTCTGAAAAAATTTCGAAAAGAACGATCGAAGCCCTAATAAAAAGTGGTTCTTTGGATGATTTTTCTGAAACACGGGCTACCTTATCTGATTCAATTGAGATGGCAATAAGTTATTCAAATCGTGTGTCTTTAGAGCAGCAGACAGGCCAAACAAACTTATTTTACACTGAAAGTAATCAGGAAGAGTCTTTACCTGAATTAAAGAGATGTAAAGAATGGAAATTAAATGAGTTATTAGATGAGGAATTTTCTAGTCTTGGTTTTTATTTCAGTGGTCATCCTTTTGATCCCTATCGAGATGATTGTAAGCATTTAACTAAATCAAATATTGCAACATTAAAGAAAATGATGGAGACCCAAAAAAATGCAAATGGTTATACCCAACAAGAGTCTTTAATTCAAATAGCGGGTTTAATTACCACTTTGAAAAGAAGGGGAAATAATTACACTTTTAAAATAGATGATGGCACAGCAGTCATGGAGGGCATTATTTTTGGTGAAAGGAAAGATTATTTCAGGGAAATGCTGAATAATAATTCATTGTTATTCCTTAAAGGAAAACTAAGATTTGATTCTTTTGCGGACCTTTGGCAGTTTGTTGCCGAAGACGCAGTGACCATAGATTCAATCGTAAAGAAAAAAGCAAAAATGCTTCTGATTAAGTGTGATTCTGAATTTAACCCATCTAAATTAAAGAAAATACTTAAATCTCACACACCAGGCACCTGTGAAATTCAACTTAATTACGAGACTGATATCAATCACACCAAACTAAAATTAGGCAAAGAGTGGACTGTCAGCCCGACAAGAGAATTAAGAGATGAACTCACGGTTGAATTAGGATCTGCTAACTTCCAATTTGTTAGCCACTAATAATTATCTCTAATTAGCTTTTTATCATTAGTTATAGAATAATCTAAATAATATTTAGATGAATAGTGGATAAAAACTCTTATGGACTTTTTAGATTTTGAAAAACCAATTATTGAATTAGAAAGGCGTATAGATGAGCTAAGGCTTAGTGCTTCTAATGAACACGTATCTGTAGAAATTGATGAGGAAATTCAACGCCTAGAAATGAAATGTAAAGAATTGACAAAAAAAATATTTACTGACTTATCTGAATGGCAAGTGGCTCAATTAGCAAGGCACCCTTTAAGACCTAAATCACAAGAGATCATTAATGCAATAGTTAATGATTTTCAAGAGTTGCATGGGGATAGGATGTATTCTGATGATGCTTCTATTATTGGGGGCTTGGGTAAGCTCGGAAATACTTCTGTAATGTTTATTGCTCAAGAAAAGGGAACAAACACCAAAGATAAAATGTTCAGAAACTTTGGTATGCCTAGACCTGAAGGTTACAGAAAAGCTTTGCGACTAATGAAGTTAGCCGAAAAGTTTTCAATACCATTGATAACCATTATTGACACCCCTGGAGCTTTTCCAGGTATTGGAGCAGAAGAGAGAGGACAGAGTGAAGCTATTGCGAGAAACTTATTTACACTAGCATCTTTGAAGACTCCAGTTATAAATTTAGTGACTGGTGAAGGCGGCTCTGGAGGCGCTTTAGCAATCGGAATGGGAGATGTATTAATTATGCTTGAATATTCAATTTATTCAGTGATCTCACCCGAAGCATGCTCAACAATTCTTTGGAGAAATCCAGATGAAACAGAAGCAGCAGCACAAGCCATGGGCGTATCATCTAAACGACTTAATAAATTAGGTCTTGTGGATTCTATTATAGAGGAGCCTTTAGGTGGATTTCATAAGAACCCACAAGATACATTTAAAAGAATTATAAAAACCCTTGAGGAGTATTTATATAATTTACAGAACAAAAACGTTGATGACCTTCTCTTTGAAAGAAGAAAAAGATATAAAGCCATTGGTGAATTTAATGAAATATAAAGTCAATGGATGATAATCAAAATATTGAAGCCATTATCTCAAATGAGAT
>CAUZCF010000012.1:0-15970 GCA_963578425.1 Gammaproteobacteria bacterium
ACTATTTCCCGTACCTCGCATATCTACGCGAACAACGAGGTAATCGTGTTCTAAGAAATAAGAATAAAGGGAATAATTACGAGCCCGAGATTCATCCTTTCGATAAGGAAGGTACTCCAACAATATTGGGTAACGATCTTTCTTATCAGCTCCAGCAGGCCAGTAAATATCTGCTGCTAACCGGATACCATCGGACATTGTTATCCGAACTTCAGTGATGTTATTTTCATCTGCCCAACCACTAAAGTTGAACAGTAGTGCTGATATGAGAAGGAGCTTTTTCATTTAAAAAAACTCAGTAAAGAAACACCAAATATAGTAGTAAAAATTGCGCCAATGATGAACAAGATAATAAAAGCAGGAATTGATGCTATTGCCCATTTGACCATAAACATAACCATGTCTAAAAAGGGCATATTAAAGCTTTTTACATGTACGCTTTTATCATTATCTGGAAAGAGGCCTAAATCAAATTGATCATCAGCATTTTCTGTTTTCTCGATTGCTTTCCCACCATACAATTCAGGGTTCTTAGAGAATGCATCTCTACAGTCGCCATGAATATCTACTCCCTGAATTGTATCTAGACTAAACATATTGATCTTCTTATCACAAACTGGACAAATTTCAGCCATCTCAACTGTTTCCTTATGCTAGTTAAAGAATCATCATGTAAACTTTTCGCAGCTTTTGCTTAACCTCAGCTACACCTTTCCATCCATTTGGAAAAACAAAACTATCCCCTGCTTTTACTTCGGTGACTTGTCCCGATTCTGAAGTAAGCACCCAATGTCCTTCTAATATATGACAAAACTCAGTCACTTCAAGTTCCAACTCCAATTTACCTGGCTCACACTCCCAAGTCCCTGAGATTAAATTTCCTTCCTCAAAAAAACAACTATCAGTTTGCTTTGGCATAGAACCAATAGCTTCGCCAAATGATTCTGTTAAAACTAAATCGTCTTTTGAGGAACATTGATGCTGTGCTTTTATTTCGGGCATTAAAATTCTCCTGTAATTTATTTATTCTAAAGTATTCTATCTTGTTTTTTATCTAAGATTCTTAACGTTCAAAGCTCTGGCGGATCTTCATCATATTGGACAGAATCATCATTTATTTCATGCCATGGTGCTTTTGAGCCGACAAAAATATGGTATGCCTCTGGATGAGTTGGGTTTCCATTGATAGCTCCCATAGAAAGATAAAGAATCTCAGGATAATTCTCGAGGCTGACGAGAATATTTGAACCGCAGTTACCACAAAATACACGCTCATGGGTATCGGATGAGGAATATATTTTGATATCTTCTTCACCTGATAGATATTGAAATTTATCGGTTTCAACGCTAGCAAAAGTTGCGTAGGCTGCACCATGCAGACGCCTGCATTGTGAGCAATGACAATGAGAAAAGTCCAAAATTTCACAATCTGCCTCATATGAAATGCGATTACATTCGCAATGTCCTTGTATCATTTAGTTCTCCTGTTTAATTTTTTTTATGTCAATCATATGGTCTAGTTCTTGCGGCTCCACTACACCCGAAAGCTGAGCCATTGTTAGAAAAAGCACACTGGTCTGAACCTAATTTTAATTGGTCAATCCGCTTTGAAAGTTTACCGTTTTCATTATAGTATTTCCAAATACCTACAGGTCTTCCATCATCATATTTCTCGATAGCTTGTAACTCTCCATTCTCGAAATAGAATTTCCATGTTCCCTGCTTGTTGTCATTCTTAAGCTCGCCTGTGAGATAAGTGTTTCCATTAGGATAGTTGATTTGAAACTCACCGTCAGTTGGTAAATCATTGGCAAAGACATTAAATGTCAGTAGCCCAATTAAACCTAATAATCTAGACATTTTCATATTTCTTTCCCAAAGTTGTTCTTACAACTCTGTGACTATATTTTTAAGATCTTTCATACCTAAATCCTAACAAATCTGTCAAAATTCACAAAGATTGAGTTTTAAGACACCCGCCTTTTAGTTATCTTCTGATATGATTATTAGGTTATGAAAAAAATATTCATAATTCTAATCGTAGTGTTATCCACTCAGTACTCCTTAAATTTATATGCAGAATGCATTGGAGGCGATTGTGTCAATGGACAAGGCACTTTGAAATCTCCCGATGGATTCAAGTACGTTGGTAAGTGGAAAAATGGCAAGCCACATGGACAAGGTACTATGACATTTCCCAATGGGGAAAAATATGTTGGTGAGCTCAAGGAAGGCGAGCCACATGGACAAGGCACTTTTACATCTCCCGATGGAGAACAATATGTTGATGGGGAGAAGGACCACCGGAAGCATAAAGGCAGTATGACTACTATGACTTACACGCTTGTTGGACTTAAATATGTCGGTGGGTGGAAAAATGGTAAACCACATGGACAAGGTATTTATACTTATGCTGATGGCACCTCTAAGACAGGTATATGGAGAAACGGTGAACCTATTAGTGATGCCTGTAAAGAAAAGGGATTGGGTCTTAATACTAAAGCCTATGGAAAGTGCATTCTTAAGTTGGTGGATTAACAAACCTTATCAAATTCATAAAGGGTGTGATATTAGAGTTAAGACACTCGCCTTTTAGGCATCCTTTTTTTAAACCCTGATTTTTTAAATGGTTTCTTCTTTTTACTGCTTAATTGCTTTCTTTGATTTTTGTTGTTCTCTTGTTTTTTAGAAGATTTTCTTTTTTTTCTCCAAGGAGCTTTTTTATTATCAGACAGTTTTCTTCTTAGCTGTTTGTTTCCGCGATAGGGTTTCTTTCTTTGATTATTTTTTGATTCTAAATTTGTTGTATTAAGATGCTTTGTTGTCTCAAAGCCTTCAATATCTTCTCTTGGTATTCTAAATTTTAATAGACGTTCAATTTCACTCAATAGGTGAAATTCTTCTGCACAGACTAGAGAGATAGCTGTACCTTCTTCTCCTGCTCTCGCCGTTCTTCCAATTCGATGAATATAATCCTCAGGAACTATTGGCAAGTTATAGTTAATAACAAATGGAAGTAAGTTAATATCTATTCCTCGAGCAGCGACATCAGTGGCAACAAGTACTTGTATTTCTAAATCTTTAAAATTCTTTAAAGCTCTTGTCCTAGCTGCTTGTGTTTTATCACCATGTATAGCATTAGCTTTGATTCTTTGTTTATTCAGCTCCTTGGTTAACTTATCTGCAGCTCTTTTTGTTTTTATGAAAACAAGTACTTGAAACCATTTTTCTTCTTTTATGCTATGGATGAGCAATTCTCTTTTTCTTGCTTGGTCAACTGGATAGATTTTTTGTTTAACTTTTTCAACAGTAGAGTTTTGTGAAGACATTAGGATTTGTTTGGGCGAGTCCAGAAGTCTTGCAGCCAATGATTTAATTTCTTTAGGAAAAGTGGCTGAAAATAGTAGATTTTGTCTTTTTTGAGGAAGGTGTCTAATAATCTTTTTTATATCCACTACAAAACCCATATCAAGCATCCGGTCACCTTCGTCTAAAACAAAAACTTCTATTTCAGATAAATCTATTGTTTTTTGATTTAAGTGATCAAGCAACCTACCTGGTGTAGCAACAACTATGTCAACACCATTCCTTAGCTTATCCTTCTGTATTTTGATGCTTACTCCACCATATATTACTGCTGTTTTGAATCGTAAGTTACTACCATAGTCACGAAAACTATCACCAACTTGAGATGCTAACTCTCTTGTGGGTGTTAATACCAATGCACGTATCCTTCTTCTTTTTGACTCAGATTGTTGCAGTCTATTCAATATAGGCAAAGCAAATGCTGCTGTCTTACCGGTTCCAGTTTGAGCTCCAGCAAGAATATCTAGACCTTGCATTATGAACGGTATAGCTTTTTCTTGGACTGGTGTTGTTTGTGAATAGCCCTTTGCTTGAATTGCATTCAATAACTCATCTGAAAGTCCAAGCTTTTTGAAAGACATTACCTACCCCTTTTTGAAAGGTTCACAGTCTATAGGTTTTTTTATTTGAGATGTGTTTTTATTTAATTAACTTCCTCAGCTGAAGAACTGTGCAATCCAAGAAATTAAATAATAAATTGCTGGGACTATTATTAAGATAATTAAAATTACAGTGATCAAAAGATCTCTTACAAAAAATACTAAAAAGTCTTTGGTGTTTTCAATGCCTCTGAAAATTAAAAGATACAGCAAGGACCATGGGAATAAAATAACAAATGCTGTTGTGTATGCCAGGCCATTCCAGAATCCTATTTTTAGATATGGATTGTCTTTTTTTTCTGTTTCTTCTGTCAAATTCTATACCTAAAACTCTATACTAAAAGACTAACAAATCTGTCAGAAATCTTAAAGGTTGTGTTTAGAAATTCTCAATCTATAGAGACTTAGAGAATTTAAAGCTCCCAGGTCTTTTTCAGGAAAGTATAAAAATCTAACCAGGACTGCTCCTTAGCTGCTTCATTTAAACCCATGGTATAACCCTCACGTGTGCTGCAGTTTGAAAATGCCAGAAGTGCACCCCATTTATTATCAACTGAATAGCCCGTATTTTGTTCCACTACTTCATTATTTTCTGTCCATAACATCAAACAGTCTTTAGTAATGGCTGCTCCGGGTATAAATGCTTGAGGGTAAGGTTGCTCCCAACCGTGTCCAGCTCCCTCATAAACTGACATCTCGACCTCAACTCCAAATTGTTCTAGCTTATTTTTAAACCATTCACAGCGTTCAATGGACATCGATTCATCTGCTTCGCCCATCATAATAAGTACCGGACTTCCTTCGACTTCAAATTTGTCAAAATCAAGAGAGCAACCTGCATAAAAAGATGCATAAGCTGAAAAACGAGGACCATCTGTTCCAACGATCCCAGTAGCAACTGGCTCAAACATGGAATACAAAGTTGAGCCTCCACCAAGACTAAAACCTGTAACAGCAATACTTTCTCCATCAATGTATGGATGCTGTTGTAGAGCTTCTAAAGCGTTGAATCCATCAATAATTTGAGAGTAAATACTAGCTTTTTGAAGGCGTTCAAAATAGTCATCCGTTGGTCGTAGATTGCGTGCAACAAATGTATCAACAGCAAAACCAGCGATCCCATGCTTTGCTAAACGGTTAGCAAGATAAATGCTGCGTCCTGTCCAATCACCTCCTGAACCATGAAGTATAACTACCGCAGGGACTGGTGTTTCAATTGAAGCCTGTGGCGGCAAGACAAGAAGCCCTCCTCCATTTACTTTTATTTCTGCAAAATCTGGACCTTCTGTAAGTTCCTTAGCAGTTGATGCATTCCAAGATGGGAAACCTACAATGCCATCGGGTGCCATTGTAAAATCAGTCTCCAGATAGACATTTACAACCGATTCCTTTTGGGGGATAAGTTTCCAAACGCCATATATGACTAGAACTAAAAATAGAGTTGATATGAGGATGAGTTTTTTCATTTTACACCTGGCGGCCCACCTGCATAAGGGCTCCCTCGACTGTTTAAATCACCTTGATTAATATTCCTTAAATCATTTTTTTCTTTCAGGCTTCCATTTGTGGAAAAAGTTTTCCATACACCAACTGGCCTTCCTTCATTGTATTTTTCTCTTGCTTGGAGTTGTCCATTCTCATAAAAGAACTCCCATGTACCGTGTTTCTTATTATTTTTCACTTCACCAGTAAGGTAGGTTTCACCATTTTTATGATGAACAATAAACTTTCCGTTAGGAGGAAGATCCTGAGCATTAATGTTAACGCTGAACAGTAGTGCTGATATTAGAAGGAGTTTTTTCATAGTATTCTACACCTTCCCACATAACTCAATTTACCCTCAGTGAGAAAAAATATTGGATCGAATATTCGTAAGACTTCCACATCCTCTTCATCACTTGTTTTACTTTTTATTGTCAACAAGCAGAAATCCCCGCTCTTCCTAACTTTAATAGGAGTATCAAATCTTTGTCCATTAAATTCACAGGTGTCGTAGTTAACTTCAAACTTAGATCCAACTTTCTTCTTTGCTGATCTATTAGTTACTACCCCATCTAACTGTCCATTAGATCCTTTAAAAACTTCGTTTATTCTACAGCTATAGTTTTCTGCCCATCCATTAAAACTTAATAGTAGTACTGATATGAGAAAGAGTTTTTTCATTTAGTTTTCCTAGTTAATCTTGTGTGGGATTAGGGTTTATTAACTTCTTATAATCTATAACCTTAAGATCTTAAATAAGAAGCACCATTTACATCTAAAATTGTACCGGTAGCATATTCCATGCCATCCATAGAAAGCATCAAAACTGCTTTAGCTATTTCTTCAGGGGTAGCCACTCTTCCAAGTGGGCTTTGTTTTCGGATAGCATCCCCTTCTTCCCCAGATAAAAACTCAGTTACCATATCGGTATCCACCCAGCCAGGTGCGACAACTCCTACAAATATATTATATGGGGCTAGTGCCACAGCCAATGATTGACTCATAGAGTTCAAGCCTGACTTACTCGCGCCATAAGCTGGAGCTACAGGTTCGCCTCTATTTGCTCCGCGTGAAGAAATATTAATTATTTTTCCACCTCCCTGCTTGATCATATGTTTAGCAGCGTGATAGCAAATATTAGCAGGACCAATTAGGTTAGTATTAATAGTTGATTGCCACGCGTCTTGCCAATCATCAAAATTAACATCTGCTATGGGATGATCTATATACATTCCAGCATTATTTATAACAATGTCTAGAGATCCAAATATATCAAGTGTTTCTGATACAGCATATTGTGCCTCCTCACTAACAGAAACATCAGACCTGACACAAATATGATTTTCACCCGGTAATGAATTTCTTAGATTATCAGCAAGCGCTTGCTCTTTTCGATAAACCAAAGATACTTGAGCTCCATTCATTGCAAAACCTTGTGCTATGGCTTTACCAATCCCACGTGATGCTCCAGTAACTAATACTTTTTTTGCTTTAAATTCAAACATATTTCATCAGGGGTTTTGCTCCAAGCTCCGATAGAATGTCATTCATACTGATTCGGATAAATAATCATTTTTTCATGCAATCTCTCTATTCATTTATCTTGCGACCAATCATCCAATTTTGCAAATGCAAGAATTGGTAATAACATTAACAATGCTATTATGGTTTTCATAGTTAGGTTGCTCTGAATCAAAATTTATAGGCAGTTTTCACATGTATAAAATAATTTTTATTGCTCTGAGTCTTATGACTCTTGGTGCTTGTGAACCATCTAGCAAGGCACCTGGAGCAGATATTGTTTTTACTGGTGGTGCAGTTTACCGGGTGACTGATACGGATCCTTGGGCAACTGCAGTGGCAATTACAAAAAACCGGATAACCTATGTTGGTGACGATGCGGGTGTAACGTCATTGATCGGTCCTAACACACGCGTTGTTGAGTTAAGCGGCAAAATGCTTATGCCAGGGTTTCATGATGCTCATGTGCATCCTGTTGATTCTGGTATGACCTTCAATCAATGTGCTGTGTTTGATTTACCTGAGCTTGAAGACCTATTGGATGCCATCAAGACCTGTGTTGATGCAAGGCCGAATGCTGACTGGATTGTTGGTGCGGGTTGGTATGTCAGTACATTTGCACCAACCGGTCGTCCGCCCAAGGAGCTTTTAGATGCAATAGCACCTGATACACCCATCACATTACTTTCTAACGCAGCTCATTCAGTTTGGGCAAATTCTGCAGCGATAGAACGCGCCGGTATCACAGCAGAAACGCCAGACCCTGAGGGAGGACGCATTGACCGTGACCCTATAAGCAGAGAGCCATCCGGTAGCTTTCAAGAAAGCGCCATGCCGCTTATTCAGAGTTATGAGCCAGCCATTACCCTCAAGGAAAGAATTGGTGGCCTTGCTTATGCACAGCAGCTATTTCATAGCTTTGGTATTACGGGTGTTCATGATTCTTATGTAGAGGTCAGCCGTGAAACTGCTTATACCAATATGGAAGCCTATACAGCTTTTGCAGATGACGGTGCGCTTAAGATGCACGTGGTTGCGGCTATGCTCTATGATCCGACACTGCCACTTGAACCACAAATTGAATTATTCAAAAACCTAAGACAATCAGCTGATCGGAAACACGTCAAGGCAACAGCCGTAAAAATCCTAGTGGACGGCGTCGCTACTTCATATTCTGCAGCAATGCTGGAACCTTATGCTGATCGGGAAGATGAAGGTATTACCGGAACACCCCTGATTCCACGGGCTGATTTGATAGATCTTGTAACCCGTCTTGATGCGTTGGGTTTTCAGATACATTTTCATTCCATAGGTGATGCCGCCACGCACTATTCGTTGGATGCTCTTGAAGTCGCACGTACCCAAAATGGTCTGCGAGATAGTCGCCATCATCTTTCACACATCATGGTATGGGACCCGACCGATTTTGATCGAATGGCTGACTTGGAGGCTATTGCTAACTTTCAGGCACTCTGGGCGTCGAAAGGTACACATTATGACGAAATAACTTATATCCGTATGGGTGAGGAGCGGTCTAACTATCTCTATCCTATCAACTCACTTCACAAACTGGGGGTGAAGCTCGCCTTTGGCAGTGACTGGTATGTAACATCTGCCAATCCATTGCTAGCTATCGAGGTTGCTGTTACAAGACTTGAGCCTGATGGCAATACAACAGAGCCTCTTTTGCCTGCTGAGGCCATTGACTTAGCAACAGCCATTAGAGCCGCCACACTTGGTAGTGCTTACGGGAACTTTTTGAATGAAGACACAGGCTCGATTGAAGTTGGCAAACTCGCTGACCTGATCGTGATTGATAGAAACTTGTTTGATATCCCGGCTAGTGAGATCTCAGAGGCTCGCTTGATATTGACCTTGTTTGGAGGGGAAGCCGTATTCGGTAGTCTGGATGATGTGGACGACTAAAGTATAATTAAAGAACTCTGATGATTAAATTTATAACCTATAGGTAAAAATAATGAAAAAAATCGCCCTGCAAATTGCCATCACGATTTTACTTGTAGGATGTGCACCAAACGATCAGCCAGCAACTGAAACGAACGATGCGCAACCAGTCGATGCAGCTGATACCGTCTACACTAATGGCAAGATCTACACCGTTAACGAGGATCAGCCCTGGGCTGAAGCGGTGGCAATCAAGGATGGTAGGTTTATCTATGTCGGCAACGATGCTGGCATCACACAATTCATCGGTCCTTCCACACAAAAAGCTGAGCTTGCAGGTCGGCTTGTCATCCCTGGCATCGTTGATGGTCATACCCATCCCGGATACAATGGTGCGGAACGCTTTGGGACGATGCTCCCCGAAACGAACCCAGAAGACTTTTTAAAGGCCGTCCAGGACTATTCAGAAAGTCATCCCGGTGAGGATATGATCAGACTTTGTTGCTGGATCAACAATTGGTACGTCAGCGGCAAAGAAGGACCGCACAAAGAAGTTCTGGATGCTGTTGTACCCAATAGACCTGTATGGATTAACGCTGAGGCGTGGCACAGCGCCTGGTTAAATTCCAAAGCACTCGAAAAAATTGGTGTCGATAACGATACGCCTGATCCGCGCGCGGGTGTGGCTGTATATGCACGCGATGAGGCGGGGGAGCTTACCGGATGGGTTAAGGAAGGAGCTGGATGGCAGCATTTTGCGGAGCAGTTTCCTGTTGACGTGGAAATTCATCAAAAAAGCATGGTGGCTTTTCTCGATACCCTCAGTGAACACGGTGTGACGACGGTTTATGACGGCGGTAATTTCGGCTATGAGGATCAGGTTTACAGCTTCCTGTCGCTGTTGGATAAAAGCGGGCAGCTGCCGCTTCGTTACGAGGGCACCTATCAGATATTTGTTCCCGAACGCCGCTTCGGTGCGGTTGCAGAGATGCGGCGCCTCCAAAAACAATACGGGAGCCCGCGGCTGCAGTTCAAAACTATCAAGCTCTTCATGGATGGCATAAATGAAAACCGTACCGGCGCAATGTTGGAAGCCTATAGCGATAATCCAGATTATGTCGGCAACACGATGTTGTCCGTGGAGGAGCTACGCGATTTCCTGATTGAACTTCATGATGAGAAATTCAATCTTCATATACACATCATTGGGGACATGGCCGCCCGACGTGTACTTGATGGTGTCGAGGCTGCGAAGCAACAGGTGGGTGATAGTTTCTACCCGAGGGTTACAGTGGCACATATTGAGCTTACCGATCCAGCCGACTTTGAACGGTTTGCCGAACTTGGCGTCATTGCTAACTTCACACCGTGGTGGCACGGCGTGGATATTAACAGCGTCGTTGCTCCTGCAGCTGGTCCGGAGCGCATGTCACGCACCTATACCGCAAAGCCGTTGTTTGATGCCGGCGCGCTTGTGACATTTTCGAGCGACGATTGGGGCCGACTTAATCTTCTGACTCCCTATTTGGGTATGCAGGTCGGGCGCAACAGGCAATACCCCAAAGAGTGGTTGGTGGATGGGGACGACGGCTCTGCTTATCGGCTACCGGAGTCAGAGAAACTGGATCTAGAATTAATGATTAGGGGTTACACGATCAACGGCGCCCACCAATTTCGACTGGAAGACGACATCGGATCTATCGAAGTTGGAAAGATTGCTGACCTTGTGGTGCTTGATGACAATCTGTTTGATATAGATCGTTATAAGATTTGGAAAGTAAAACCATCAGCTGTCGTCATGGAAGGCAAACTTATTCAAGGATCGTTACCAGAATAAATCCACTATACCCTGGACAGAAAATTTCTGGAGTAAAAAAGTCATCCAAACTTGGTGGAGCTTATGGTAAAAATTGGAACCAGCTTCAAACTTATTTATGCTAAGCAGGTACCCAACTGCCATGGAACCCAAATGGTACCCTTTGGGGTAATTTAATTTGGGCTATTGGGCCTGATTTAATATTTTGAGCATGAAAAATAACTAAATTACTTTTATCTGAAGCTTTGTCATAGACATAGGTCATCAAATATCCATCATCTTCGTTTTTTTGGTTTTCCGAAGGGATAAAAACTGATTCTGCTCCCTCTTTGCCTTCACCTAACTCATATACTTCATTTGACTTATTAACAAAGTCATATTTGATGATTCTTCCAAAGTCTGGTTTGACGCCTAATCCAGTACCTAGTAAATAGCCAAATCGATTAAATTTACCATTTAAGTGTGGATGCATTCTTGGAAACTCAGCTGGAAGGTCATCCAATTGTTGTTCAGAAGCATTCCCATTGGCTAAATTAAGAGTCCATCTAGTTAAAAGAGATGGGAACTCTGTAAATGGACCGTTCCAATCTTCATCAAACAACCTTTGGTACCTCATTGCATCTACTACGACATTGCCTTGTTGGTCTTCGTATGCGTTTACAGTGTGGAAGAAATAACAAGGGTCTATATTAAACCACTTAATTTCTACGTTATCGCTCTTCCTATTTAAAAGACCAATCCTTGCCTGATGATCATCGTTCCAAGAAAAAGGGAAATATCCCTTGGCTAATTTAGATAAAGCAAAAGTTATAGAGAGATCTAATACCAACACATAGTTTTCAGTGATCGCACATTCGTGCAACATTGTGCCACTAGATAAAGGTAATAAATCCGTCCTCTTTACTCTTCCATCCTTATCGATTACAACGTAATGAGCTTCGTAGGATCCTCTTGGAAAAGCATAAGTAATGCCATGTAATTCTTTTGATTGAGAATCAAACTTAGTATGGGCGGTAAAACCAGTCTCCAGAGTTCCATGAAAT
The DNA here is from genome assembly GCA_963578425.1 of Gammaproteobacteria bacterium. Lineage (GTDB taxonomy): Bacteria > Pseudomonadota > Gammaproteobacteria > Steroidobacterales > UBA11654 > CACPJA01. Next base: position 11,733 of record CAUZCF010000012.1, read on the forward strand.
GGATCTGTATCCAAAGAGTTTAGTTGTTGATCTATTTCTACAGGCTTATCTCCAGCTTCTGCAATGGCATAAATTTTCCCCGCATGGGAAATCACATGCGTATTATTACCACTACCAACCAGATTATTTCTATACCAAATAGCTTTTCCTTCATCAATTCTTACTCCGTGAAGCATTCCTTCTCCGGTAAACCAGTGATATTTCTTTACATTTGGAGAACCTATGGGATTAGGTCCATTTCTTAAGTATAGTCCTGATAATTCCTTCGGAATACTTCCTATTACCTCTAGATTGTCTTCAGTGATTATTTCTTTTACGGGAGCATAATTTCCCTGAAGGTAATAATTTTCTTTTCCAAATAAATTCAATCTATTAAAGCCCCAACCTAATACAGCCGCAGAACCAAGACCCAATCCTGTGATCTTTAAGTAATCTCTTCTATCCATAAATTATAATTATAGTAAATTGAGGAATATTATTTATTTTTTAGATTGAACTCTATGGTGGAGCTTATGGTTCAAAATTGGAACCAACTCTCCTAAGTTTATTTTATTTCATAATCGTAGTCGATGACTACAATCGTTTTAAATTATCAAATCAAAGAAACAGTTAATGATAAAAAAACCAGGTTAAAGCCCGGTTTTTTTATCATTTATTATGTTAAATCACCAAGAATGAGTGAATCTAATCCCAAATTCTCTGGGTCGATTTATATAACTCAAACGATGATGATCAACATTATCTTGTGATGCTGCCATACCCCATAAGAACTGTCCGCTACCGTAGGTATATGCAGCTCTTTCATCAGTGAGATTATTGATAAAGAAAGAAACTTCCCAATCATCAGATTGCAAACCTAATCGAAGATCAGCAATTCCATAACCAGGAACTCGAAATCTTGGGTTTGGACTTTCATCAGGGTGTCCACCATCAAGGTTATTAAATATAGAGCCTTGATTTGAGTACTGTAATCTCAGCACACCAAGATTGGCGCCCATCATATCAGTTTCCCATACGTAGTCAGCCCATAATGCTCCTTTACTTTCTGGGACAAGGGGAAGCTGCAAGCCTGACTCAACAACACCTGTTACATCTTCATCTGTCTCAGCTTCCATCCATTCGTAATTCATACCAAAACTGAACTGATCCGATACTCGATAATCTAACTCAAAGTTAGCACCGTGTATGTGAGCATTTCCAGTGTTGGCGACAATGTTCTGCCAAGGTTGTCCGCACACACCTGCAGTAGAAACAGATGAAACAGCGGTAGGATCACCTGGAGGTACTGGGTTACCGGCTGCGTCACATGGTGTTTGTGACGGATCCACTTGCTCAAGTTGATAAGAAGTCCATGTCATGCGATACCCAATCATATTAAATCTACCTCTGCCATCTGCAAAGCTTGATTTGTAGCCTAATTCTGTGTTTTCCATAAGATCTGGTTCATAAGCATTTGGGTAATATGGCTCCCCTCGACTTCGATTCACCCCGCCAGGTCTCTTCCCTTCGCTATAGAGTACGTAGGCCATACTAGTATCACTTAAATTATATTTAACACTAATCTTAGGAATGACCTCTTTATCTTCCCCAGTTCTCGGGAGAGTAGTATCTAGACCAACTTTTCCAAGTGCTATTTGTGCATTCCTATATGCTGCTTTTTCTGCATCAGCTCCATCTGGTGTCCCAGGTATGCCAATTCCTCCTGGATGATTAACAATGTAACGTTGATCATTCGTTCGGTTGAAGGCGCGCGCGCCGATAACCACATCAATATCTTCTGTAGCATGCCAAGTAAATTCACCAAACAGCGCCTTTTGATCCCATTCAGTACCACTTTCTGAGTACCAATGTGATGTGGCACCAGTTGTGTCATATCCCTGAAATCTATACGCTGCTGCTGCATATGAGCTCTCAAAAGTTGAGGTATTCCATTCCTGTTTGCCGCCTGTTGTAGGGACAGCAAAAGGTGCAGTCCAATGATCAGTTGCATCTTCTAGATAGAGTCCAACTATCCAATCATAGGTATCTCCCTGACTGCTGAGACGAATTTCAGCTGCGAATTTATCATCATCACTTGTTCCCTGATAAGAAGAAAAGAAATCATTATCCAATTCTGTTCCCTGACAATACACGGGATACCAACTGATCATCCCAGAGCTTGGGTTAGTATAATAATAGGGTGCATAATAAGAAGTATAATAAGAATCTGAACAATAACTCTTTGACCAATAATGAGCATAATTTGTGATGTCCCATACCCCTCTTCCTGATCTTTCATAATAAGAAGCGGCTGCCACCAACTGAGCAAAACCTAGATCTCCTTCAACCGTAAGAGCGAATGCATCCCATTCAGATTCATACCAATCGTCATGAAAGGAGACAATATTAAGATCGCCTCTGTACTCATCATAATAATTACCTGATCCCTGAGAAGTTTCTTGGTGCATAGCAGATAAATTTGTAGTCCATTTATCGTTTATTTCCCATTGAATCTCTGCTCTTCCACCCTTAATTTTAACTTGATTAGCATCTTCTTCTACCGATTTAGAATTATCTAATGTACCGTAATTAACGGGCCATTTACCGCCGCCAAAGGCCGGCATGGCTGAATCGGCAGTGTGACCTAGAACATTATCTACATATCCCCCATCTTTATCGCTAAATAATGAGAATCTGAGCGCTGTATTATCTGAGAGTGGAGTATTAAAGACCAACGATCCTCGAAAACTTTCTTCTCCCTCAGTGCCAAATCTGACTTCACCGTCAACAATTGTTGAGGTCTCACCCATGACTGGCTTATTAGTGACAATACGCATGGTACCTGCCTGTGCATCTGAACCATAAAGTGTGCCTTGAGGCCCAGCTAAAGCTTCTACACGCGCAATGTCAACTAGACGAACATTGGGCTGAGAACCAGTGGTGGTTAGCGGTAACTCATCTAAATAAACTGATGAAGTTGAAGCTGCAATATACCCTGCACCTGTTATAGCACCTCGAAAGACAACTGTACTATCTGTAACTCCAGCCACGACATTCACTCCTGGCATAAATCGGGCGAAATCTTCCATATTTTTAGCACCCATATTTTTCAAGGTTTGCTGGTTAATGGCTTGTACTTGCAGCGCGATGTCTTGGATACTAGATTCTCTTTTTGTTGCAGTCACAACAATTTCTTCTAGTGCTAAACCGTCCTGAGCTAATACTTGAATTCCTGGATATAGTGCGGCGAGTACCGCTAGTTTTACCGATGCTGAATTGACAACGCTTTGATTTCTCATGCTGATCCCCTATAAATACAACAAATAGATTAACCGTAAAAGTATATAAATTATGACTCTATTGCAAGTAAATAACTTAACGATATTTAAATTGATTTATTATAAATAATTGTTATTAATAGGTATTAATATTTTTTGTTTAATATATTTAACGTTTTAACAGCATTCAAGAAGACATAAACATTGAAACCAGCCTTAATAAAACTAAGAAATGAGAATTATTTTTTAACTCTTACTTATCGCTTTAGGCTGCTGACTTATGGGTAATTTTAATAATAAATCACCAAGAGTCTCTATTAGATCTCCTAAATGATCTTCGTATTTTTTCCAAAGATCGACTGAACTAGAGTAGATAGGTTGTCTTACTTGCTCTGAGCTAGCAGTTTTAACAGCTCGTTTAGTTTTATAAAAATAGATACAATCCTCTTCAAAAGGTAGTTCACAAAATTCAAGTATCCTTAGTATTTCTTCTTCTAAATTCTGCACAACGTCTTCATAATGAACATCAAGTACAAAATCAGGCAGTGTTTTGTGCCAGAAATCCATTAGCTTCTGATACTCTAAATAATACTCACCTAATTCAAATAGGTCATAGGTAAAAGGTTGGCCACTTGCAAATAATTGCTTATATGAACCAAGACAACTATCAAGCGGATGCCTTCTGGCATTAATAATTTTAGCATTAGGAATAGCCAATTTTAAGGCTCCAACAAAGATAAAATTGTTAGGGGTTTTATCAATGAAAAATGGTTTTTCAGTTCTGTACTGTTTAGTGCTTTCAAGGTACTCATTGCCAATTGCCTGCCATTGCTCAGTCGTAAAATCCTTAACACCCTCAGGAAAAGTTCTTTTTTCAGAAGCGTGTTTTCGTCTAATTGAATTAATTGTTTTTGGTAGGTCATTCAGCTCATAAGTGCCTTCAATTTGACTATGGCTAGAGAGAATTTGCTCGATAAGAGT
>CAUZCF010000013.1:0-15169 GCA_963578425.1 Gammaproteobacteria bacterium
GTGCACTATCAGTTGGTATAGGCTTTGGTCTTCAATCAATTGCTAATAATTTTATCTCTGGAATTATTCTACTCTTTGAACGACCAATTAAGGCCGGTGATTTTGTGTCTGTGGGTGATGTTGAGGGTTACGTAAAAAAAATAAGTATCAGAGCAACAGAAATAGAGACCCTGGATAATCAAGATATGCTAATACCCAATTCAGAACTTATTTCTGGTCGTGTTACAAATTGGGTGTTACATAACCCATATGGTCGATTGATAATAAAAATTGGGGTGTCTTATGGGAGTGATGTTAAAAAAGTAAAAACTATACTTGAATCAGTATCCTCTGAGCATGATCAGGTGATAACAGACAGTAGAGCCGCTCCACCTAAAGCTTTATTTATGGGATTTGGAGATAGCTCACTTGATTTTGAACTAAGAGTAAGAATACTCGATATCAAAAAGCGTTATGATGTTCTCAGTGATTTAAACTTTGAAATTAACAATCAATTCTCTAAAGAAGGTATTGTTATTCCATATCCGCAAAGAGATATTCATATCAAAGAAGGCTCTGATAAAAAATAATTAACTGGGGATGATATCTGAAAAATTAGATACTCTCTCTATCACCCATATAAGGTCTTAATACCTCAGGAATAGTGACTGTACCGTCTGCATTCTGATAATTCTCTAGAATTGCTATAAATGTCCTTCCTACAGCTAATCCAGACCCGTTAAGAGTATGCACATATTCATTTTGATTTGTCTTAGCATCCTTAAATCTAGATTTCATTCGACGAGCTTGAAAAGACTCACAGTTGCTGCATGAAGAAATTTCTCGATATTTATTCTGTGGTGGCAACCAGACTTCAATGTCGTAAGTTTTAGCTGCTGCAAAACCAGTATCAGAAGAACATAAAAGCATAACTCGATATGGTAGACCTAGCTTAACCAGAATTGATTCTGCATTTTCAGTTAATTCTTCTAAAGCTTGGTAAGAGGCTTCTGGTTTCACAATATGAACTAATTCTACTTTCTCGAATTGATGTTGTCTGATCATACCTCTAGTGTCTTGACCATAAGACCCGGCTTCTTGACGATAACAAGGTGTATGAGCAACCATTTTAATTGGTAATTGATTTGTTTCTATGATGGATTCTCTAACTAAATTAGTGAGTGGCACTTCAGCTGTTGGGATTAGATAAAGATCTTCTTCATTTTCAATCTTATACTGATCTTCAGCAAACTTAGGCAACTGTCCTGTCCCTTCGAGACATTCTGAACGAATGATGCTGGGGACATAATATTCAGTGTAACCATTAACATTGGTTTGAATATCGAGCATAAAATGTATTAATGATCTATGCAATTGTGCGTATCTATCAATAATCACTGCAAATCTAGATCCAGATATCTTTGATGCTGACTGAAAGTCAATACAACCGCTCTGTTCTCCCAATTGAGTATGATCTTTAGGCTCAAAGCTAAATTCCCTTATCTCACCCCATTGCCTAATTTCAACATTGTCATTTTCATCATTGCCTGTGGGTACCGATTTGTGGAGTATGTTAGGTAACTGAAGAGAAAGATTTTTCACTTCTACTGAAAGTCCCTCTAATTTTGCTTCTGAATCCTTAAGGGATTCATTAATTTCATGGACTTCATCTACAATCTTTTCCTTGGCTTTTTCATCTAACTTTGATGAACCTATTTTCTTATTAAGTTTATTTTTAGCTGATCTAAGATTTTCAACCTCTGTTTGGATTTTTCTTGAAGCTTCCTCTACAGATAGGTAATCATCAAGTTTAAAATCATTTTTTCTTTTTGAAAGACTATCTAAGACTGTTTTGGTTTCGTGTCGAATTAATTTTGGATCAATCATGATTTTTTATGTTATTGAGCTATCTATAAAAGTGATTATAGCTTTTTAGTGAAAGTAAAAAAACCAACCAGTACACCCAGTGCATCAAATAACCAATCCATCCATTCAAAAGACCTTAAGGGAAAAAACGCCATTTGCATCCATTCAAGCATTAATCCATAGAATATTAAAAAAATAACAAACAACTTTATTCTCTCTTTAGAAAAAACAAAACATGACCAAAGAGTTAATGAACAAAACATAAGAAAATGAAAAAACTTATCAATTCCAAATATTGAACTAACTTCGATTGAGGGTGGTTTTATAAAATGCAGAAAAGTTATAAGTAACAGTAGAAAAAAGGTGATTAAATATTGTGTAGGTTTTGATAATGATCTAATCAAAACTATTCTCGTCGTTGATCTATAACATCTGCTGATGGTGGCACAGTGTAGTTAAATAGGGTGTTTGTTATTGTTGGGTTTATTTCAAATTTAGTGAATTCAATTTCAATAATCTCAGAACTTAAGTCTTCAAGTTTTACTTTATTTAATCGTTCATTTTTAAATACAAATACCACACTTTTGTATTGATCACGAAAATCATCAATCATGAAACTAACATAATATCGATCATCTATTAGTGTTTGTTCTTTAATGAGCTTTGCGTCATCGTTATATTTACCTTTCATAAAAAGGTTAATCCATGAACTTTTATTGTCTTCAATATAATCAGAGATTAGTGCTTGATTTAAATCCTCGTCATAAAAAATCATGGTTGACCCATTAATTACCATTGTTTTTCTAAAAGGTTCATGCATCTCCCAAATCAGCTTATTAGGTTTTTTTAAGAATATTTCACCTGACCCTTGAATTATACGACTGGAAGAAACTCCTTTATTTTTTTGGGTAAATTCTGCATGCATAGTGTCAATCTTATTAAAGAACTCAACAACATTAAAATCATTGCCTAATGAGGTTTTTGGGATAACTAATAGATATAAAAAAAGAAGAATAAATTGGATATTTTTCATAGAAGTTTATTTAATCTTCTGGAGGTGGTGGGGCTATAACCTCTCTTCTGCCATTGGATTCAAGTTCACTAACAATACCAATCTCTTCCATTTTCTCTACAATCCTGGCAGCACGATTATACCCAACTCTAAGTTTTCTTTGGACTGATGAAATTGAAGCATTTCTTGACTCAGTGACAAGTTTAACTGCTTCGTCAAATAATGGATCTGTTTCACTGTCGTCATTACCAGAGCGTTGCTCTCCGCTAGAAGTCTCTTCAAGTTGAACAGAAGTTACTTCATCGAGAAAAATAGGTTGAGATTTTAATTGCAAGTCAGATGAAACACGATTTACTTCTTCATCTGATACAAACGCACCATGAACTCTAAATGGCGTCGAAGAACTGGGTGCTATATATAACATATCACCATTACCTAGAAGACTTTCTGCTCCCATTTGATCAAGGATTGTTCTGGAATCAACTTTTGCTGAAACCTGGAATGCTATCCTAGCTGGTATATTAGCCTTAATTAAACCTGTAATAACATCAACTGAAGGTCTTTGTGTGGCAATAATCATGTGAATACCTGAGGCTCTAGCTTTAGCTGCTAAACGAGTAATAAGTTGCTCAACCTTCTTCCCAACTGTCAACATCATGTCTGCCAATTCATCAATAATAACAATAATATTGGGCAGAGGCTCTAAATGGGGTATGTCAGTACTCTCCCCTAACTTAATAGCATTTTCAACATCAAATAGTGGGTCTTCAATTGGGTTACCAGACTTCATCGCTTCTTCAATTTTTGTGTTCATCCCTTTTAAATTTCTAACCTTTAAGCTAGACATTAACTTATACCGTCTTTCCATTTCTATTACACACCAGCGCAGTGCATTAGCAGCTTGACGCATGTCAGTTACAACGGGACATAAAAGATGCGGTATTCCACCATATACTGATAGTTCAAGCATTTTAGGATCAATCAGTATCATTCTGACATCTTTTGGTGTTGACTTATAAAGTAGACTGATAATCATGGCATTGATACCAACAGATTTACCCGAGCCTGTGGTTCCTGCAATCAATAAGTGTGGCATTTTTTGTAAGTCAGCAACTATTGGATTACCTGCTATATCTTTTCCTAATGCAATGGAGAGTGGTGATGACATTTCTTCAAAAGTTTTGGAACGTAATATTTCACCTAGAACCACTAAAGCTCTTTTATCATTAGGAACCTCTATACCAATAAAAGATTTACCTTCAATGACTTCAACTATTCTGACACTTGACACGGAGAGAGATCTAGCCAAATCCTTTGATAGATTACTAATTTGATTGACCTTTACTCCAGGAGCAGGATTAATTTCAAATCTTGTGACAATTGGTCCAGGTAGCACTTCCTCAACTGTGGCATCAATTCCAAAGTCCTTTAATTTTAATTCAAGCAATCTAGAGAGTGCTTCTAAGGATTCTTGTGAGTTACCGTATTTTTCATTTGATGCTTCATCAAGTAAATCTAAGCTGGGTAATAATGAATCTGATGAGGTATCAAATAATTTAGACTGTCTTTCTGTGCTAGCTTTCTTGCCTTCTTCAATTGGGGGCGCAGTTTTTTCTATTTTTGGTTTTGATGCTTTATGTTGTGTTTCTCTTTCAGGTAATTTTTTATCTATTTTATTCTTAATGGTCTCAGCTTTAATGTTGATGTTTATTGGTTTAGAAAGTAATGATTTTAAGTACTTGATTAGCTTATATGAAAGTTTAGAAAGAAAGCTGAATGCCCTAATAACACTAGTTCCTATAATCTCAATTAATCTCAACCATGAGAAACCTATAAATAGGGGTAAAAAAGAAAACCATAGAGCCAACATCAACAGTGAAGTCCCAACCACATTCAACCCTTGGATAAAAAAGGAAGCCATGATCATACCCAAAATACCCCCTGCTCCTTCAGGCATCCAAGGCACTATGAAGTGTATCGATGCAAGTGTGCAGGTGGTGATAAAAACAAAAAAGAAAGATATCAATTTAATAATCAGTATCTCTTTATTTGACCTTGTCTCGTCAGGTCTAACTAAACCAACTGCTGAGGTAAAAAATAAAAGTGGTAAAAAGTAACTGGATATTCCTATAAAAGTAATGGCAGTATTAGAAAAATAAGCCCCAATGAGCCCAATAAAATTATTGACATCCTCTCCGTTTCCGGTCGTATTAAATCCTGGATCATTCTCGCTGTATGTTATGAGAGAGATAAACAGAATTAAAGAAAAAGAAAATAAGACAATCACCACTGATTCTTTTAGAATTGTGATCTTGCTAATTAGTTTTTTGACTTTATTTATTGAAATAATAATTCCTTAAAGTAATTTGCAATATATAGTTTTAATGCAGGGTTTTGATAGTTGTTTGCAATATTATGATTCTTTATGGAAAATCTAACAACACACTTTTCTAAATGACTACAACTGAACATAGAAAATTAATTATCCTTGGAGCAGGTCCTGCTGGCTATTCTGCTGCTGTTTACGCTGCCAGAGCTAACCTAAAACCAACTTTAATTACTGGCTCAGAACCTGGTGGCCAGCTAATGACAACAATTGACGTTGAAAATTGGCCAGGTGATCCAGAAGGTCTTATAGGACCTGCGTTAATGGACCGTATGAAGGAACATGCAGAGCGTTTTGAAACGGAAATTATTTCTGACCATATTGAAAAAACAGATTTTTCAATTAGGCCACATAAACTTTTTTCTGGAAATAAAGTATACACAGCAGATGCAATTATTATTTCAACAGGATCAACGGCTAAATATCTAGGTCTTGAAAGTGAAGAAACTTATAAAGGTAAGGGTGTGTCCGCTTGTGCCACATGTGATGGCTTCTTTTATAAAGATCAGGATGTAGTTGTTGTAGGCGGTGGTAATGTTGCTGTTGAAGAATCTATTTATCTCTCTAATATTGCAAAAAAAGTAACCCTAATCCATCGCAGAGATGAGTTAAGAGCGGAGAAAATGTTACAAGATAAACTTTTTGAAAAATCAAAAGGCAACGGTAATATTGATATTCTCTGGAATCATACCTTAAAAGAAGTTTTGGGTGATGAATCTGGTGTTAACAGTGTTCTCTTAAATAATCTCAATAATAAAAGTGGGGATGTTTCCCTTAGTGTACAAGGAGTCTTCATTGCAATTGGTCATAACCCAAACACAGAGATTTTTGATAATCAAATACAACTTGATGACTCTAACTATATCGTTTTGGATAAATCAAATAATAGATTTTCAACCCAAACAAGTGTACAAGGAATTTTTGCAGCGGGTGATGTAGCTGATCCAATCTATAGACAAGCAGTAACCTCAGCTGGAAGTGGATGTATGGCTGCACTTGATGCAGAAAAATACTTAGATAATTTAGATTAATTTTGTTTTAAACTTATAACACTTAAAATTACTTAGATATGGTTAAAATTACTTAGATATGGCAAAAGAAGAAGCAATACAAATGAATGGGGTGGTCAAAGAGACACTTCCAAACACGGTTTTTAGAGTAGAACTTGAAAATGGTCATATAATAACCGCACATATATCAGGGAAAATGAGAAAAAACTATATACGAATACTGACTGGAGACAAGGTCATTGTAGACATTAGCCCTTATGACTTATCTAAAGGTAGAATTGTTTTTAGAGAAAGTTAAATAATTGCTCTTTTTAGTACTTTAGTAGAAACTAATAAAAAACAAATTTAAATTTACGGAGTTATGATCACATGGTATTTATTAACAAAACTAAAACATTTTTAGCCTTAATAACTTTGTTCTTTCTAGTTGGCTGTTATTCACAATTACAAAATAGAAATTTACAAATCGAAATTGAAGAGTTGAAAGAAGACATTGCAACCCAAGAAGAAATCGAAGAGGTTGCAGAACAGGCAAAAGATGACATGGAAAAAGCTGAAAGAATATGGGAAAGAGATCAAGCTAAAAAATAACACTATATTTTTAATTTATTTGCTTACCGTTACTTTCGTTGCTAGACCATTCTGTGCCTTTAGAAGGCTTTCGACTGAATCCCAGTTAATTTGTATCAACTCATCTTGATTATTGACTAATAATTCTATTTCTATTCTTAATTTTTCTAAGTTGTAATCATGCTGGTTACTGTAACTTGGGTGCACCTGTAGATAAATATCATTTTGTATTCTTGCTATTTTAACTGGCTGATCAAGAAGTATTACTTCTGTACCAATATCAGTAAGTTGAAAAATATAATCTATATCTTCTGGGAATAAGCGAATACAGCCATGTGATATTTCCATACCAACACCATCCGGCCTATTGGTGCCATGAATAAAATAACCTCCTGGAATTGAAATTCTCATTGCAAGTTCACCAAGAGGATTATCAGGTCCTGGTAAGACCTCTGCGGGTAAAAATTTTCCTTGGTTTTTATATTCATCTCTGACTGATTGTGGAGGATACCAAGCAGGTTTTTCTAATTTCAAATCAATAGTTGAGATGCCAAGAGGAGTTTTCCAATCCATTCGGCCTAAACCCACTGGGAAAGTAATCAATTGATTGTCCTTAATTAAATAACCCCTGAATTCTGATAAATTAATGGTAATTCCTTTTTTTGAGAACCCTTTAGGAATAATATGTTGCGTGGGTATTTTGATAATTGTACCTTCTCCAGGTAACCATTTATCAACATTCGGATTAGCTCTAATAATTTCATTAAATCCAAGATTGTATTTTCTTGCAAGATCTACAAGTGTGTCCTCATACACTGCTTTAAGCGATTGATTATGCCCGAATGATTGAATTGAGTTATCAAAATCATACACATTAGCCGCTAACAGATTAGTTATTGTAAAAAACGACATAAAGAACAGGAGAAAGTTTTTTATTCTGATCATTTAAAGTGTAAGTAAAGCAGTGCCCCAAGTAAAACCAGCACCAAAGCCTTGTAATAAAATTTTATCGCCCTTGGATATTCTGCCATCGGTAATGGCTTTATCAAGAGCTAATGGAATGGATGCCGCAGATGTATTGCCATGCTCAGCAAGGGTTACTATGACTTTTTCCATGGGCATACCTAACCGTTTGGCTACTGCTTGGATAATTCTTATATTTGCTTGATGAGGAATCAACCAATCAATGTCATCTGCAGTTAAGTTGTTTTTCTTAAGCGTATTAATGGCTATAGATTCTAATTTTTTAACTGCAACTTTAAACACCTCATTGCCGTTCATTTGTAGAAAGTAATCATTCTCATTCTCATTTATTGGTTTTCTTGATGTTCCGTAAGGGACATACAATAAATCTGCATAAGTACCGTCAGCACTTATTTCAGAATATATAATTCCTGTGTCCTCTGAGGGTTTCAAAATTACGGCTCCAGCTCCGTCTGCAAATAAAACACAAGTGTTTCTATCGTTCCAATCTGTAATTCGAGATAATGTTTCAGCGCCCACCACTAGAGCACACTTTGATTCACCTGAGAGAATGAATTTATTAGCAATATTTAATGCATAAATAAATCCACTGCAGGCAGCCTCAATACTAAATGCTGGACAGCTATTCAGTCCAAGCGACTCTTGGATAATCACTCCAACATTAGGTGTAGCGACATCAGGAGTACAAGTACCGACTATAATTAAATCAATTTCATCTTTAGTAATACCTGATCTTTTTATAGCTGCATCAGCAGCAAGGATTGCCAGATCGGAAGTAGCCTGTGTTGGTTCAGCTATAGCCCTACTCTCAATACCAGTTCTGGTTCTGATCCATTCATCTGAGGTATCAACTTTATGCTCTAATTCTTCATTGGTAACAATATTATCAGGCTGATAACTACCTACAGAGATTATTCTTGAATACATGTTTTAGTCCCTCTATTAGAAGACAGAAATCAATTTAGAAACGATATTTTTTTCAACTTCATCTATGGCTGTGTTTAACGCATGATAAAAACTAAATGAATCTGATGCGCCATGGCTTTTAACCACGACTCCATTCAATCCGATAAGCAAACCACCATTGAAACGCCTTGGATCTATTCTAGCTTTAAATTTATTGATTGCTGGTTTGGAGATAATTGAGGCAAGTTTATTATAATTATTAGATTGGAATGACTCATGCATAAACGCTGAAAACATATTGATACTGCCTTCCATTGTCTTTACAGCAATATTGCCTGTAAACCCATCTGTGACTACAACATCGGCTATATCTTCCACTATATTATTGCCTTCAATAAAACCAATATAATTTAATTTGGATACTTCAAGTAGACTTGCAGCTTCTTGAATAACCTCATACCCTTTGATTCTCTCGTGTCCTATATTTAGTAGAGCAACCTTTGGTCTATGAATCCCCTTGATTTCTTGAGCAATCACTGAACCCATCATTGCAAATTGCATAAGTTGTTCAGCTGAACAATTGGAATTAGCGCCTAAGTCTAACATGTAGGTAAAACTTTTTATTGTGGGTATGGATTTAACTATTGCAGGGCGGCTAATGCTTGGGATAGTTTTTAAAAGATATTTTGATATAGCTAAAAGAGCTCCGGTATTCCCTGAACTCACGCAAGCATCAGCGTGATTATTTGCTACCATTTCAACAGCTAATCTCATGGATGAATTCTTCTTTCTCCTTAAAACATCCATTGGAGAATCTTGCATAGTAATAACTTCATCAGTGTGATGAATTGTTATCCTATCGTCGATTTTATTTGGTAAGCAGTGTTTAATCTGCTCCTGATTACCAATGAGGTGAATATGAATATCCTCTCTTTCTGTGAGCATGTCGATAGAAGCCGCTACAGATGCATGTGGGTCTTTATCTCCGCTCATTACATCAAGAGCAAGTGTTATCAAATTATCCAAAGGTAAGCCCCTACTCTTGGTCGTCGTCTGAACTTGTTTTATCTTTTACTGATATAACTTGTTTACCACGATAGAAGCCTTCGGGACTAATATTATGCCTGAGATGATTTTCCCCGGTGTTTTGGTCACTAGATATTGCAGGCTTCTTTGCTTTAATTTGAGATCGTCTCATATCTCGCCTTGATCTAGTTTTTCGTTTCTTTTGTACTGCCATTTTATTCTCCTTCAGAAGTCCTCATGATTTTTCTTCATCATGTCAGAAAGTTCTGAAAACGGTTTATTTTTAGTGTCTTCTTTCGCTTTATCCAATGAAGTTGATAAAAACATGCCTAAGGTATCTGTATTTTCACATAATTCAATGCTTTTATGCATTACTGACATCGGCATTGTTGATAATATCTCATCTTCAACAATTTTTTGTATCGAAATACCCTCATCTCCTATTTCTATCTTATCAACTTGAGATTGATTATTTACTTGTTCGTCCTCATCTTCATTAAATCCAATTGATATAATAATTTTGTCTTGCCAATTAATAGGCCTAAGACATCGGTGACACTTTAAACTCAGATTAACTGTTACCTCTCCCTCTAAAAGAGGCTGCAAAGATGAATCCTGACTAAACTGCATGGTTATAGATATTTCACTTGTTCTTTCATCGTTATCTTCGACAAGTATTTCGTTGAGTCTAGAATGTAATTTTGCAGAGTAAACCTTTGTGAGATCTGCTTTTTTTTGAGACAAATCAAATATTTCTTTAAAACTGAATATTTGTTTAAACATCACTTATGCAACTATATAATTCATCAATATTTTATCAATAAAGCATTTAAGGTTACTAATCACTAATGAGCGAGAGTATTAAAAACAACCAGATCATTCTAGCATCAAGTTCTATTTATAGATCTAGACTACTTAAAAAGTACATTAAAAATTTTTCAACATGTACCCCAGATATTGATGAAACACCTAGAAAAAAAGAATCTGCTAAGGATCTGTCGTTAAGATTAGCGTTATCAAAAGCTAAAAAAATATCTATTACTGAACCTGATAGTTTTATCATTGGGTCAGATCAGGTTGCCTCATTTAAGGGAAACATACTTGGAAAACCAGCTAATTATGAAGACGCATTTAATACAATAAAGAAATTCTCAAAAGAAGATGTCATATTTTTTACTGGGATTGCGCTGATTAATAAAAATGAAAATCTCCAATACTCCCATATTGATATCACCACAATCTCGTTTAGAGATTTTAATAATCAAATGCTTAAGGACTATTTAAACTCAGAAGACAATTTAAACACAACAGCTGGAGTAAAAATGGAATCAAGATTGTTCAGAAAACTTATTTATAAAATTAAGACTGAAGACGAAGAAGCTATTATTGGGTTACCAATTCAATGGCTATTAAACAAACTAAGTCCTTAATTTAGCAATAACATCATTTAGTTCGTTTCCCATTTTTGACTCTATAGTAATAATTTTTTCAGAAGTATTTGGCAATGGGAATGAAATTGATTTTGCATGTAAGAATAATCTCTTCAGTCCAAAATTTTCTAAAAAATCTGGTTCAGGATTATATCTTTGATCCCCTGCAAGGGGCTTACCAATAAAATTTGCATGGACTCTAATCTGATGAGTCTTTCCAGTAATGGGTTTAATTTTAAATAATGCACAATTATCGAATTCTTCCATTAAATTAAATTTAGTAACAGCCCTCTTACCATGGCTATCAGGAACCGCTTTTCTTTGATTATTATCACTATTAATTTTTAGCGGTTGATCAACTACAAAACTCTTCTTTTTAAAACTACCCATCAATAGTCCTAAATATGTTTTATTAACACGTCCATCTCTAAAATATTTATGCAGTAATCTTAATTTAGATCTCTTTTTTGACACTAATAAACACCCACTGGTTTCCTTATCCAATCGATGGACTAATTCGAGGTCTTCCTTATTATTGTCTCTATGAGCTCTGAGAAGCTCAATTAATCCATTGCTGATACCGCTGCCTCCATGAACCGCAATACCGCTGGGTTTATTCAAAACTAGGAAGGCATCGTCTTCATAAATGATAATGTCATTGATCCAATTAAGATCTTTATGTTTAATTGATGGTTTTTTCTTGCTTCCAATCTTAATTAAATTAGGTGGAATTCTAATAAGATCGTCTATTTTTAGTTTATATAAGGGTTTTACTCGTTTGGAATTAACTCTAACTTCACCTTTTCTAATAATGTTATAAATTTTCGATTTAGGAATACCCTTCATTGTTTTAAGGAGATAGTTATCCAACCTCATGCCGTCAGAAGTATCATCTATTTGAAACTTATTTTTTTCCTTCGGATTTTTCATATATTATTGATATATATATAATTAATAATTGATTCTTGCTGATTTTAAGATAACTCTGCTATACTCCACTCTAAATTATTGATTATTTATGAAAGATAATCACTTTTAATAATAAAAAAGTGGAACTAATTCCACAAACACCCCAGAAAGTGGGTAAGAATTTTTTAAACAAAGACAATTAGATAGAAGCATCTTTGTTGGTATAAACTAAAGTTTTATAAGAGTTATTGAGACAAAACATACTGGATATCATGTGATATCTAGAAAACCAATCTAAGTAGAAAATATTTCTATCCTGTTGCCTAAACATTGAGGTAACTATGAAACGCATACTAATTAATGCAACTCAACAAGAAGAATTAAGAGTTGCAATGGTCGATGGACAGAAGTTATACGATTTAGATATCGAACTTTCATCCAAGTCACAGAAAAAAAATAATATATACAAAGGCAAAATTACAAGAGTAGAGCCCAGTCTTGATTCTGTGTTTGTTGACTTTGGCTCTACAAGAAATGGGTTTTTACCCTATCGAGAGATTTCTCGTGAATATTATCTTTCTGAACCAATCCCTGGTGAGAAACACAACATTAAGAACCTATTTGAGGAAGGACAAGACATTGTAGTCCAGGTGGTTAAAGAAGAACGTGGTACAAAAGGTGCTGCTTTAACGACTTATTTAAGTCTTGCAGGACGATTTATTGTCTTAATGCCTAACAGCTCTAAAGGTGGGGGTGTTTCAAGAAAAATTATCGGTAAAGAACGAAGTGAGACTCTTGAAAGTCTCTCCGACTTAGAAATCCCTGATGGAACCAGTATGATAATTCGAACTGCAGGTGTAGGAAGAGCCTCAATTGAATTACAGTGGGATTTAAATTATCTCGTTGGGATATGGGATGCAATCAAGAAATTAGCTTTAAAAGTTAATGCTCCCTCACTTATCTTCCAAGAAAATAATCTTATTGTGCGTGCAATGAGAGATCATCTAGAAGATGACATTGGTGAAATTGTAATTGATGATGATTCTACGTTTGATGATGCAGCAAAGTATGTTAAGCAAATTACGCCTAAGAATCTTAAAAAATTAAAACATTATAAAGAACCCACACCTTTATTCACACGATTCCAAATTGAAAACCAGATTGAATCTGCTTACTCAAATGAAGTTTCACTTCCTTCAGGTGGTTCAGTAGTTATTGATTACACAGAAGCTCTAGTGGCTATTGATATTAATTCAGGCAAATCCACTAAAGCCTCTGATATTGAAGCAACGGCTTTGCAAACTAACATAGAAGCAGCTGAAGAAATTGCTAGGCAATGCAGATTAAGAGATTTAGGTGGCTTAATTGTCATCGACTTTATAGATATGAGGCAATATAAAAACCAAAGAGCAGTAGAAAATACCCTAAAAGCAGCTGTTAGAATTGATCGTGCAAGAGTTTCTATAGGTGGGATTTCAAAATTTGGGTTATTGGAAATGTCAAGACAACGACTAAGACCTTCACTTGATGATTCAGCTTACGGTATTTGTCGAAATTGCAGTGGTATTGGAAAAGTTAGAAGCACCGAATCCTTGGCATTATCAGTCCTAAGACTAGTCGGAGAAGAAGCCAGAAAAGAAAAAACAAAAAGTGTGATTGCAGATATTCCATCAGATACTGCGAATTATCTTTTGAAGGAAAAAAGTGACTGGATTAATGACATTGAAGAAAGGGAAAAGATTGATGTTGTTTTAAAAGCTAATCCCAATCTATCAAGCGTCAATTTTAGTATTAAAAGGGTTCGTGAGGACGACTCTACAACCACAACATATGGGAAACCAAGCTTTGGTGTTTCAGAAAAAGATTTACGACCTAATGCAAACAAAAATAAATCAGCAGTTGTGAAAACTAAACAAACAAATGAACAAGAACCTATAACAGCTTGGAATGTTGACGATGTGAAGGGACCTACTTTAATTGATAGGTTAAAGTTTTGGATACTATCAGCTAAGAAACCCAAGGTTAAAACGAAGCAAACAAAAGCTCCTAGAAAGAATAGAAATAATCAAAGAAGAGTAAGAAAACCACATTCTAAAAATACGAGAAAAAAACAACCATCTCATTCAAAATCTAAAAAACCTAACGCAAGTAAACACGCTGCCAATAAGAAAAAATCTGTAAGTAAGAAACCTCCAGCTAGTAAAACTAAAAAAGCTCCTTCACCAGTTAAAGGAGTTAAGCCAGCAAAAAAAGCCAAGGAAACAAAAAAAACAGCTAATCCTAAAAATAAAGAGGCTAAAGTAAATCAGAAAAAATTACCTGCTAAGAAAGCCACCAAACAACCTAAAAAAATTGTGAAGAATTCTAAAAAGGAGCCTGCTAATAAAGTTTCGAAAAAAATAACTACTTCAGATAAAGTTTTGCCTTGGGAAGATATTGTTCCCCCAAAATAATAATGGGTAATTAATTATTCACTAAATGACTTATTAGCCCTTCAGCAGCTCCATCTAAAAGATCTAGAACTAATTCAAAACCGCTATCCCCACCATAATAAGGATCTGGTATTTCGATATAATCTGATTGTTGACTAAACTCTTGAAACAAGAATATTTTATGATGATAGATTGGATCTGAAATATTTATTAGAAACTCAAGATTTTTATTATCCATAGGAAGAATAAGATCAAAGAACTCAAAGTCTTTTATTTCAATTTTTCTAGAGATTTGATGTCTTATATCTATACCTCTATCTAAAGCTGCTTTAATTGATCGCGGATTAGGCCCTTGGCCTTCGTGATAACCATGTGTTCCGCATGAATCTATAATAAAATCCTTATCAATGCTTTCTGTTTTGACCTTATTTAACAAGACACCTTCTGCCGCAGGTGATCGACAAATATTACCCATACAAACAAATAATATTTTATGCTTGTCTGTTTTTTCCACGGTCATTATTTTGGATTTTTATAAATTGAATTTACCAATAATAAATCCTCATAAGTATCCACATCTGGGCCTGGTGTTATACTTGCCTTTCCTACAATAATTCTTAATTTGAGATCATAGGCTCTTAACTGTTCAAGTTTTTCCT
>CAUZCF010000014.1:0-13799 GCA_963578425.1 Gammaproteobacteria bacterium
TACTCATCTGCATGAATGGGTTATCCAAGGAAATCATAGAATCTAATCTTCATAGGCATATAAATGTGCTGGCGTCAGATGAATTTGAAGGACGAGGTCCGGGAAGTGAGGGTGGAGAAAAAACAAAAAAATACCTAAAAAATGAATTTAAAAGGCTAGGCTTAACACCCATTCAAAATAATTATTATCTAGAAGTGCCACTCAGTAGGATGACAGTTAATATAAATGATTCATTCTTGTCCATAAGCGACAATGAAAAAAAGCGGGTACTCCAAGCAGGGCCTGAAACTGTTTTCTGGACTAAGAGAGTTAATAAAGAAGTTTCTATTGTATCCAGTGAATTAGTCTTTGTCGGTTATGGGATCGTAGCTCCTGAATTTGAATGGAATGACTACAAGAACATCGATGTCAAAGGTAAAACAGTGGTGATGCTTATTAATGACCCTGGTTTTGCTACAGAAGACCCCAACTTATTTAATGGCAGAGCAATGACTTATTATGGGCGATGGACATATAAGTATGAAGAAGCAGCTAGACAGGGTGCGGATGCTGTTTTAATTATTCATGAAACAGCACCTGCTGCTTACCCTTGGCAAGTAGTTGAAACCAGCTGGGCTGGAAAACAAATAGATCTGAAACGCGCAGACATGGGTCAGTCTAGAGTAAAAGTTGAAGGTTGGGTTACCAGTGAAGTAGCTGAAGATATTTTTAGTCAAGCAAATCTCAATTTGGAGCAACTGAAACAAAACGCTTTAAGTACAGATTTTCAAGCAATAGAAATGCCTGGGTTAACCTTGGATGCAACTTTAAAAAATACAATCGAGTATTCAATGTCTCATAATGTTGCTGCTGTTAAAAGAGGCACTAAGAAACCCGATGAATACATTCTAATGATGGCACATTGGGATCATTTAGGAATGACAGAAGATCAACCTGGGGACAATATCTACAACGGAGCTGTCGATAATGCTTCTGGGACGGCTGGATTGTTAGAATTAGCTAATTATTTTAGTTCTATAGAATCTGAGAGATCACTTTTATTTCTTGCTGTGACAGCAGAAGAGTCGGGTTTATTAGGTTCCCAATATTTTGCTGAATACCCTCCTATTGATTTATCAAATGTCGTTGCAGGTTATAACTTTGATGCTGTTTTACCAATGGGAAAAACGAAAGATATGATAGTAGTGGGTTATGGTGCTTCTGAACTCGAGGATATACTCAAAAAAGAACTACACAAAATAGACAAATATATAACCCCTGACCCAGAACCAGAGAAGGGATTTTTCTACCGATCTGATCATATTAGCCTTGCAAAAAAAGGAGTGCCTATGCTTTATGCAGATGGTGGGATTGATAAGGTTGACGGAGGCAAAGCTGCAGGCAAAGCTATAGCTGATAAATACACGTCTATCGACTACCATCAGCCATCGGATGAATATGATTCAACCTGGGATTTATCTGGTTTTACAGAACAATTGACTATTACAGTGAATATGGTCAATTATCTAGCTAACACAAATGTATGGCCAAAATGGTATGAAGGGAATGAATTCAAATCTATTCGAGAAGAATCAAAGAAATAAATTTATAAGGCTATCTTTTTGAATCTCCATCTCTTTTATAGAAAATCACACCGTTGGCTAGGTCTGCTAACCTCTTTACAATTATTGATGTGGACTGTTTCTGGCTTATTTTTCACTTTTCCAGATATTAAAGATGTTAGAGGTGAACAATATTTAGTTAAATCTCAATCACAAGTAATCGACCCTTTGGTGACCTCTGAACTTGTCTCTATCAGTCAAATAATTGACGTGGCTAAGTTATCTGAAGAAGAAGAGGTTAGTATCAAATTAAAAAGACGTTCAGGGCAGTGGGTTTATGAGATTGAGCGTCCAATAAAAGAAACGTTGATTTTTGATGCTTTATCAGGAAAACAAAGATCATATCTTGTAGAGCATGAAGTAATAAATATTGTGCAGTCTGAGACCAATTTTGAACCCATCAATGTTGTTCTTATTAATACACCATTGACAGGTTCAGAGTTCAGAGGAAGGGATTTACCTTTGTATAAGGTCAATGTTTTGAAACCAAAAAAAGGGATTGTTTATATTGATCCTTTAACGGGTGAGATTGTAGCTGTAAGAACAAAATTATGGCGTGCTTGGGATTTTTTATGGTCTTTACACATTATGGATTACAGAGAACGAGATGACTTTTCACATGGTTTAATTAGGGTATTTGCAATTCTTGGTTTATTAACAGTCCTTTCCGGTATGTTGCTATGGTATTACTCTAGTAAATATGGTCCAGAAAAAAACAGAAGTTAATTTTCTAAACAGATAAATAGGCTTTGGTTATACGATTTTATAAAAAAATGACTACAAGGAGTAAACAATGAAAAAAATAATATTATCTTTGATACTAATAATGAGTTCTTTTAGTGCTCACAGTATAGATATTCATGGTGATGCAAATTTGTTTTCTGGAAACATTACATCAGTCACTTTGACTGATGATGGGGGAGTGATTAATGTTGTTGGAAACACAGGTGATTATGGAAAGGTTTGGCTCACTTATAATTTGAAACTTGATAATCCAAATCATAGGACGCAAGGATCTTTTTCGGGAAGAGCAACAGCAATCAATGATGCAGGCACTAGAAATGCTGCCAGTCGACAAGGAGTTTGGGAACGCGAAGGAAATATTATTTCTTTCTACTCACTCGATGATGTGACTGACGGAAATTTCTATCTTTGTTTAACTGAAATGAACTTAACCACTGATAGTGTGGAGATGAAGTTTTATTCAGTTAAATAAAATCTATAAATATAATATAAATACAGGAGGTTAGTATGACGGTAAGTGTTTTATTGGAAGGCGTTTTAAAAGAAGGTGAAGTGGAAGATTTTACTGCACTATGCAAAGAAGCCTATAAAGTTACTCGGGCTTATGATGGTTGTCATGAAATTAATCTGACGTTCAATGTAGAAAATAAAAATAATTTCGTCATGACTGAAACATGGGAATCAAAAGAGCATTATGAGAAATACCTAGCATTTAGAATTGAGAATGGAACAGTGGAGTTAATCGGTTCGGTATGTGATGAAGGGCCATCAATAAGAATTTTTGATATAACAGCAGTTTAATTTTCTAAACACATAAATGAACACGCATAAATTTGTAAAGCCCATTATGAAGGGTTTAACAAAACTGCATACACTGCTCTATAACAAATTTGGTGGTAGATTTCTTGGTACCTTCCTTGGTAACCCAATTTGTATGATTACGACTGTTGGCAGAAAATCAGGTAATCTTAGAACCATTCCTTTGTTAACTATTCCCTATAAAGATGACTATATATTGGTTGCTTCAAGTGGCGGTGCACCAGCACATCCAGCGTGGTGCTATAATTTAATTAATGACCCAAGAATAGAAATGACAGTTAATTCAAACACATTCACTGCACATGCTAGGATGCTGTCTGACAAAGAAAAAAATAATTTGTGGCCAACCATTATCAAAGCCTGCTCCTTTTATGAAGAGTACCGACAAAAAACAACAAGAAATATTCCTGTTTTCATCTGTAGTCCCATAAACTGAGAACTCGGGATAGGATTTCACAAGGGTAAGTAAAGTGAAGATTGACATAATAATTGACCCAACCCATACAACAGATGAATTTTTAGAGTTGGGTATTATTGCTGAGAAACTAGGGTTTAATGCTGTTTTAACAGCAAATTATCCATCGGCAATTGATCCCTTTATTAATTTTTCTGTCCTTGCAAAACAGACCCATAAAATCAAGATGGGACCAGTTGCAATCAGTCCTTTTGAAACGCACCCTTTAAAACTATCTAATCTTCTATTCGGTTTGAATCAGCTTTCCAAAGGTAGGGCAAAGATTATTATTGGTGGGGGAGGAGGGACATTAATCTCAATGGGTTTAAAGCCTAATCGACGAACCATGTACCCAAATATGGTTCAAGGTGTTAGGGAATGCGTTGAGTTTTTAACAAGTTTGTCTCCAAATGAACCCATTGTATTTAATAAAGAAATTTTTCAGATCACCGGACCTAAACCAGAGTGGATAGACCAACCCAGTCCAAAAATTTATGTGGGTGCAACTAAACCGAAAATGTTATCAATGGCTACCGAAGTTGCTGATGGTTTGATCATGAGTGATGTTACTTTGGCGCGAATAGACGAATGCATGGATGTTATCAATCAATCCATAAAAGATAATGGACGCGATAGAAAAACTTTCGCAATCAGTAATTTATTTTCTTGGCATGTGAAATTAGACAGAGAAGAAGCTATAGCTGAAGCTAGGAGTAAGCTCTTCGTCCGAGGGATGCTTGATCATTGGTACACATCCACATTCTTAGATTCAAATGAATCTCAAATTGTTGAAGATAATCTACATGCATTTGCAGAGGCGTATGCTCATAACAGCAATGATATTAAGGGCGTTGGCGATGACATTGTTGAGAAGCTAATAAATAATCTTACTTTTACAGGTGATTTTAATGATATTGATCGATTTACAGAAGAAATGATCCAGTTTAAGAATGCTGGTTTGGATGAATTTGCTATTCGTTTGTATAAAAAACCAGAACAGTCAATGAAGGTGATTGCTGAACGTGTTGTACCTTATTTGGAGGGACATAAATAAGCCTTTGTTAATAAACTATTCGGGTCTTCATATTCTCAACACATTGTTACCCTAAGATATTTTTTATGAAAAGATTTCTAATATTTTTCCTCATTCTACTCTCCACAAATTCATGGAGTCAGAATTATGAAATAAATAAAGGTGATTGGATTTTAAGATCAGGTTATACCTTCTTAGTGCCACAATTTAATAATGACAGTCAGGTTGGAATGGCAACCCATGGGATGCCTACTTTTTCTTTTAGCTACCTAATGACTGATAATCTAGGGGTTGAATTTTTGACTGGAATCCCCTCAGAAATCGATATTTACAATAAGGCTTTAGGAGAAGAGGCTAAAATTGCATCCTTTATTTCACTGTCACCTAATGCAACCGTGCAATATTATTTTAAACCAAAAGATTCTGATTTTAGACCCTATATTGGCTTAGGTCTAATATACTCATCCTTCCATAAAGAAAAATCTCTAGGCATCTTATCAGGTGCTAATTTCAAGCTAAAAAAGTCTTTGGATCCTATTTATCAGGTTGGCCTTGACTATGTCGTAAATGATAAAATCAGTTTAAATCTTGATGTCAGAAAACTAAAAACCTCATCAGGTGCCACTGCTACAGAGCTCCATAAGACTATTATGGGCCCTTATGCTCCAGAAAGAATTGATTATGAAATGGGTATGCAACCCTTAACCATAAGCCTTAATTTTACATGGTTATTTCATAACCCTAAAAAGATTAGGGAGAGGAGAGCACTTCTAGAGAGAGTCACTCTCAAACAAAAAAGAGAAACAATAAGAGCGACAAAAAATATTTAAAGTTTTAACTTTAGTTGTAATTATTGCCCATCTTTTTTTGATTAACCTTTTTGATCTTGCATAGATTTGTTAGGATTTTATTATGAAAAAAATTAACCTTATTAAGTATTCACTTTTGTTTGTATGGTTTATCTGTCTTTTGAATTTAGTTTTTTCTATGTCAGCCTTTCTTAATTATCTCTTAATATTTCTAGTCGTTGCACATGTCTTAGAGTTTTTTGTTTTTTTTAACAAAATTAAAGATCAGAGAATTAAGAATTTCTTCCTGGTATTAATTTTTGGGTATCTACACCTTCAACAATTAGACCATAATAATAAAAATAATAACTAGTCCTAGGCGATTAATAAAGAGATAGAGCAGGAACAGTGAGTCTTTATGACAAATATATTCTGCCCCATCTATTGAATTGTTCATGCAACGCTAAACCTTTTATACATCAAAGGAAGAAGGTTATACCCTTGGCAACAGGTAATGTGTTGGAAGTCGGCATCGGCTCTGGTCTCAACCTTCCTTATTACCAAAAAGACAATATTAAAGAAATTTGGGGTTTAGACCCATCGGAAGAGCTCCTAGAAATGGCCAGAAAAAAAGCTAAAGTAGAAGATATAGATGTCCGATTTCTCAATGCTAAAGCAGAAGTTATAGAGCTTGATGACAACTATTTTGACACCGTATTAATGACCTACACGATGTGTACTATCCCGAATTTAAGTCAAGCATTGTCCGAAATTAAACGTGTAATGAAGACTGATGGCCGGCTAGTATTTTGTGAGCATGGGGCTTCACCTGAGCCACAAGTATTTAAATGGCAAAATAGAGTAAATAATGTTTGGTCAAAAATTGCAGGTGGATGCAATATTAATAGAAATATTCCATCAATCATAGAATCTTCAGGGTTAATTATAAGTCAGATGGAAACTATGTATCTGCCTAAAACACCTAAGATACTTGGCTATAACTATTGGGGATCTGCTGTTTTAGATGATTAAGATTTTTTTATAAATTAAATAGGCAATAATCAATCAACTAGCTTTCTCTGAATGCTTCGTTAGCAATTTCTAACTGAATTCTAAATTTGTTTTACTGTTATTATGATAGATGATTATTTGACTAATAATGAAACATAAGATGCTAGATCTACCTGGTACTATAAAACAAAATAAGAGAACCCTAGCTTTCCCAACTCTTGCTTCTCTAACTCTAGCCGCCTGCGGTGGTGGTGGGTCTTTAATAGCACCAGCACCAACCAATAAAGCCCCAACTACAGCAGGCACCACCACTTTAACCTTGGATGAAGATTCAACTGATGTGGCTTTAGGTGTCACTTCACCTACGGATGCAGATGGAGACAATTTAACCATTACTGTAACAGGGTTACCTACAGGCGGAGCATTGACGACTGCGGATGGCACTGAAGTCACTAATAATATGACCTTAACTATTTCTCAACTCACCAGTCTTATTTTTACCCCTGATCCAAATTTGAATATTGATAACACAGACTTTGGAGCATTTACTTACAGTGTTTCAGACGGGAAGGCATCTACCACAGGAACGGTCAATATTTCAGTAACACCGGTAAACGATGCACCTGAATTTACCTCAGGACCTGATATAAACATCCAAGAGAACCACTCAGATGTGACTGGTTTTACTGCAACCGATATCGATAATGATGCCCTCACTTATTCCATTAGTGGCGGCACTGACCAAACATTTTTCACTATTGATGCGGTCACAGGTGCACTGACATTTATTGATAGACCAGATTTTGAAAATCCCAATGATAGTGATTCAAATAATATTTACGTTGTCGAGATTACCATTGATGATGGTAACGGCGGTTCTGCAACACAAACTTTCAATATTGTTGTCAGTGATGTTGTGACGGGTATATCAATTTCAAACTCTAGTGTTGATGAGAATATAAGTGGTGCTATGGTTGGAGATTTAACGGCAGCAATTGATGACATTAATGCCACCCATGAATATAGCTATACTTTGAGTGGATCAGATATAGATAAATTTGAAGTAGTCGATGGCCAATTAAAACTTAAAGATGGAGTCAGCTTTAATTATGAGGTAAAGAGTTCTTATTCCGTCACGGTTACTGCCACTGACAGCGGTGGCCTATCCATTTCTTCTGATTATACCGTCACTATCAATGATGTTAATGAGGCACCAACTGACATCAATATCTCCAGAACTGGATTCATGGATAACACTGATGCTGCAGTGGTCGGTACTTTAACTACCGACGATGAAGACACCGTTGATAATCACACCTATATCGTTAGTGATGATCGTTTTGAAGTGGTTGATGGAGTGTTAAGGCTTAAAGCAGGTGTGACCATTGATAATCTTGTTGAACCTACAGTGACCATTAACGTAACAACCACGGATAAGGGTGGACTTACTTACCAAGAAGAATTCACTTTAACGGTGGGTACTGTCCAAGTTACCGCTACTCAATTTGAGGAAAATGCAGTTGGTGCAGTCATTGGTAACTTATCTGTCATTGATACAAGTTTCAGTGGAAACATTACTTACACCCTATCCGGAGAAGGTTCTGATAATTTTGAAGTGGTTGCTGGTCAGTTGAAATTAAAAGACACTTTCAGTGCAAATTACGAGGTTTTGAGTTCCTATCAGTTTACCATTATCGCAACTGATGACACGGGCCATGAAAAATCTACCACTCATCAGTTCACTGTTATTGATGTCAATGATGCTCCAACCTCTATTACTCTCTCAAGCACTGCCATCAATGAAAACTCTGCAGGTGCAATAGTCGGGGACCTCACCACCACCGATGAAGATATAAGCGATAGTCATACCTATACATTGACGGGTGACGATGCCGACTCCTTTGAAGTGGTTGATGGCCAACTTAAACTCCAAGACAATGTCAGTGCCAATTATGAGGTCAAGAACAGTTACAGTGTTACCGTCACTGCCACTGATAGCGGTGGCCTATCCATTTCTTCTGATTACACCGTCACTATCAATGATGTTAATGATGCACCCTCAGCTATGAATATTTCAGGTAGCCTTTATGTAAATGACGGCACAACTGGTGGCGTGGTGGGGGATGTAACTACCGACGATGAAGATGCAGGTGACAGTCATATCTATACCTTATCTGGAACAAATGCAGTTAGTTTTGAAATAGTTAATGGACAATTAAAACTCAAAGATAACATCACTGCCGATTATTCAATGATCAGTGCCTACAGCGTAACTGTTACCTCCACAGATATTGCTGGAGCAACAATCAGTGAGAATTACACTGTCGAAGTAAATGTTGCACCAACTTTCGTTAATCTTGGTAGCAATAATGTGGATGAAAATTATGTTAGCAGCCAGGTTGGTGCCTTAACTGTGATTGATGGAAACACCAATGATGAGTTTACCTATACAATAAGTGGAGACGGTGCTGAAAGCTTTGAGGTGGTTAATGGTCAGCTCATGGTTAAGAATGGAACTTGGTTGGATTATGAAACACAAAGTAACTACACTCTGACAATCACTGTTACGGACCAAGGCGGTTACAGTTTAGAAAAAACCCTGACGATTGATGTTAATGATGTCGATTATGGCAATCCTTGGTTCAGTGAGCATGTCAGTGTATATGATATGCCCATGTCCAATGATATTGGGATATATGGACAACAATGGTTTTACAATTGGGAGGATGGGTCCCAGCCTTATAGCCTAAGATTTGAACACGATGATGATCCGAATACGCCTCTTGTTATCACTTATAGTTTGATGAATGCGAATGCTGTTTTGGGTGATAATTACGATGATGGATACGAACAAGGTGAAGATGGAGCTTATTCAAACATAGAAAATTATTCTGCTGAATGGGAAGCGGCGGTTGATGCAGCCTTTGAATACTGGGGTAATGTTTCTGGCATTACCTTTGTTAAGGTCGACGACAATGCCAACATGTGTGGGGATATTCGGATAGCATTATCCAGTGGTGATTTCGGTAGTGCTGGTGGCTGGTCTAACGTTCCATACTATTACCAGGGTGAAAACAATTCCACCGCCAATGATATTTGGATTAGATCCTCATATGATCAATGGGGTGAGGATTGGCCTGCATATAATTTATCTCTCTTGCTTCATGAAATTGGGCATTCACTTGGATTGTCCCATACTCACCATGACTATTATTCTGCCATAGAACATAACACAAGCCTGTATTCAGTGATGTCTTATATTGGAGTTGGATATCTTGTCAATCCTTGGCCCGGATACGAAGTGGATTATTGGGTGGTTCTAGATCAGCCTGCAATCAATGACATCAAAACTATCCAGTACCTCTACGGCATGACTCCGGAGTATAACCACGGAAACACCAGCTACACCTATACGGGACCGGTTTATACCACGATTTATGACACTGGTGGCATTGATACTATTGATGTTTCCAACTATGGACTAGATATTACCTTAGATCTTAGAGGAGGTATGGTCTCATACATAGGCACGGCTGAGCTTGAGCTTGAAGTTCCTTATGGCAATGGGAGTGACGATTATACGCTTGAATATTCTGGTTTCCCAATCGGGATTGCAGAAGGCACAGTCATTGAAAACGCCACCACCGGCAGTGGCGATGACATCATCACTTGCAATACAGCTATAAATACAATTACCTGCGGCTCAGGAAATGATGATGTTCTACTTATAAGTTCAGGAGATATTGTTTTTGGTGGGCATGGCTATGATAATTTTTATATCAATTCTTTTGATTTTAATCTCATTGATGGTGGAGTTGGAACAGATGTAACTGACGGAGAGGGCGATGGACTTTATTTCCATGGCTTATACAGTGGTTCAGTCATTGATTTAAGAGCTTTTACTGATAATCAAATAACAAATATTGAAGATATTTACATCGATGATGGTAAAGTCTCAGTTTTAAAAATTTCTGCCCTGGCATTAAGAAATTTAGAAGGTAGTTATTTAAGGGATATGGATGGCGATGGTGATCTGGAATTTGTTTATTATATATACGCAGACGCCGATTTAGACGAGGTTCAAGTTAATGCAGAAGGGTGGTCTTTAAGTGTGCCTATTGATACTGGAGACAATGTATATTCTGGTTATGATTACTATTTCTTGAGCGGTACATTATTCGAATCAGATATATGGTTTGCTGTAAATACCGGTACTACTGTGACTTATATCAATGAATCAGGGGAATCGCAAAAAATTAGCCCTGATCGATCTAACGATGAGATCATAATTGTTGATAATAAGAACCCAATGATAAATGTTGATGATAGTAATACTAGTATTCCTGTAATTGAACCAATCAACATTGATCCTTTTAATGTCTTATGTGCTTCAAAATATATGGTAAGTCCAATATCTGATCTCAAGTCATTTTCATTTTCCAATATTTCCAATCATTTAGACATGACATCGGATCTCTTGATAGTGGAAGATGCACTTGATTATTCTATTCTTCTACCTGAGATTGGTGATATTGAGACTGAGAAAAACATAACATCTGATTCAGTAGAAATTGCTAATCTTTTAATTTTTGATCCTATAGACATAGACTTGATTTTCTTTTTAGAGAATTTTTCCGGGGACGATATTCTGAGAAAACCAACTATTGGAATTATTGAGAATAATCATGACATAGTTAAGGAATATGATTTATTTTTCAATTTTGAAGAGAGTATTTTCCAGGAGGATTTAATTTATTCTTCAGAATTAGGTTAACAAAGATTAGTCACACAAAAATCATTTAAAAAAATACATAGATATGTCAGTGGAAAAACTGTTACAAAGTCTGGATAATGACTAATTTTTCCAAGAGGTAAATATGAGTAAAGTAAAGATGACAACAGAGAAAGGAGATATTCACATTGATTTATTTGATGAGGATGCTCCTAATACCGTAAAAAATTTCACGGATCTTATTGAAAAAGGGTACTACGATAGTTTAACTTTTCACAGGGTTCTTCCTAATTTTGTTATTCAAGGTGGTTGCCCTCAGGGTACAGGCACAGGAGGTCCGGGTTATCAAATAGATTGTGAGATTAATGATAATAAACATCAGGCCGGAACCTTGTCCATGGCCCATGCAGGAAAAAACACTGGAGGTAGTCAATTTTTTATTTGTCACAGCCCTCAACCTCATTTGGATGGTGTGCACACAGTTTTTGGACATACTGTTAATATGGATGTTGTTAATTCAATTGAGCAAGGAGATAAAATGTTATCGTTAGTCGTTGAGGCTTCAGAATAAAGAAGTTTATTTGACTAGTGGGTTAGCTAAGGCAAAATAGTTCTTCTTGTTTTAAAACTATGGTGGACGTAGCTCAGTTGGTAGAGCTCCTGGTTGTGGTCCAGGTGGTCGTGGGTTCGAGCCCCATCGTTCACCCCACCTTTTTCTCTAGGGCCGTTAGCTCAATTAGGTAGAGCAGTGGACTCTTAATCCATTGGTTATAGGTTCGATTCCTATACGGCCCAGAAATGATTGTAATTGTTAACGATAATATATAGTCTTGTTTGTCTTAAATTTAAATGTTGGGATGATGTATTGAAAACAGATATAGAGATTGCTAGAGAAGCAGAGCTAAGAAGAATTGAAACAATTGCTTCTAAGTTAGATATTGGTGAGGAATACCTTGAACCTTATGGCAAATACAAAGCAAAAGTTAATCTTTCAATCAATGATCAAAAGCTCAAGGAACATAAGAACGGTAAATTAATTCTTGTGTCAGCCATTACCCCAACTCCAGCAGGAGAAGGTAAAACCACCACAACTATTGGTTTAAGTGATGCAATGGCATCACTTGGCCATAAAACAGCCACTTGTGTAAGAGAACCATCACTAGGACCTTGTTTTGGTATGAAGGGCGGTGGCGCTGGGGGAGGGTTCTCTCAAGTTATCCCGATGGAAGATATTAATCTTCATTTTAACGGTGATTTCCATGCTATTACCTCAGCTCATAATCTGTTAGCAGCAGCGTTAGATAATCACCTTCATCACGGCAATAAACTCAATATTGATCATCGAAGAATAGTCTGGAATCGTGTCTTGGATCTTAATGATAGAGCACTTAGACAGACAGTTGTAGGGCTGGGTGGGCCATTAAACTCAATACCCAGACAAGATACTTTTTCAATTACTGCAGCATCAGAGATTATGGCAATTTTTTGTTTATCCAATGACATTAATGATTTGAGACAAAATATTGCATCAATTACTGTTGCTTATAACCATGATGGGGAGCCAATAACAGCAGCTGATCTGAATGTTGAAGGTGCCATGACTGCTTTATTAAAAGACGCTATTAATCCAAATTTAGCTCAAACATTAGAAGGTAACCCAGTGTTTATCCATGGTGGGCCTTTTGCTAATATTGCTCATGGTTGTAATAGTATAGCTGCGACTAAACTAGCTCTGAAATTAGCTGATTACACAATTACTGAGGCCGGTTTTGGTTCTGATCTTGGGGCTGAAAAATTCTTTGATATAAAATGCAGAAAAGCTGGTTTATCACCTAACGCTGTGGTGCTAGTGGCGACTCTTCAATCCTTGAAATCTCATGGGGGCGTGCCGCTTGATAAAATTAGGGAAGAAAATGTTGATGCGGTAAGTGAGGGCACCGAAAACCTAAAAAAACACATTGAGAATATTCATCAATTTGGTTTACCGGTGGTTGTTGCTATCAACCAGTTTACCCATGATACAGACCAAGAGATTTTGATGGTTAAAGAGAAATGCGATTATTTAGGGGTTGATGTGGTCATTTGCAATCACTGGAGAGACGGAGGAGATGGCGCTATAGATCTTGCAAAGGCAGTAGTGGATTTAACAGAGAATCACAAACCAGATTTTAATTTTCTTTACCCAGATGATATGAGTCTTTGGAATAAAATGAAAACCATCGCCACAGCTATGTATGGTGCTGATAATATTATGGCTGACAAAGATATAAGATTAGAAATAAAACGCTTAGAAGATCAAGGATTTGGACAATTACCTGTGTGCATGGCTAAAACACCAGCTTCTCTATCCACTGATCCAAAACTAAAAGGTAGACCCACCGGGTTTGATGTTCCGATTAGAGAAGTCAGATTATCCTCAGGTGCAGGATTTATAGTGGCGCTAACAGGCGATGTGATTACAATGCCTGGTCTCCCTAAAACACCGGCCGCTGAAAATATAGATGTCGATGATGAAGGCTTAATCCAAGGGTTATTCTAGAAATTATCTAATCGATTGGTTCAACGTATAGAACTAGGGAATGATCAACAATTTTATAACCACTTTTCTTAGCGAGTG
>CAUZCF010000015.1:0-13526 GCA_963578425.1 Gammaproteobacteria bacterium
GGATCCACAGGTATTACCTATAATGAGGATATGATTCTTGAAAGATACCCCGATGCTCCTATCGGTAGTGGGGCCATGCTGTTTGATCCTGCAGTAGTCTCTAAATTTGCAGACTGTGGAATTAGTGTTCTAGACTCGCCAACTGATGTGGTGCCAACAGCTCTTATGTACTTAGGTTATCCCGATGATTCAAGAGATCCAAAAGCACTCAGAGAAGTAGAAGATTTATTACTAGGAGTGAGACCCTATATTAAAAAATTTACCTCGTCGACATTACTTAATGATTTGCCAAACGGAGACTTATGTATGTCCCAGAGTTGGGCAGGAGACTATGCCACAGCTAAGATGAGATCTGAGGAAGCTGGAAAAGAAATTAACCTTAAATACTTCGTGCCCTCAGAAGGTAGTCTACTGTGGTTGGACATCATGGTCATTCCCAATGATGCACCAAACCTAGAAAATGCCTATTTATTGATGGATTACTTGACGAGACCAGAAGTTAGTGCAGATTTTGTCAATCTAACACACTATGCCAGTCCTCTTCCATCTGCTGATAAATTCCTTAAGGATGGTGTCAGGGAAGATCCTGCAATATATCCGACGACTGAGATCATGAACCGTTTATCTCTTACCCCAGTAGATCCACCAAAGTACAATAGAATGAAAACCAGAATATTTACTAGATTCAAAACCAATCAAAAAAGAAAGCAATAAACGAGAAAAAATATGAGTGAAAATCCACAGGCATTTATTCAAATAAGGGAAATTAGTAAACATTTTGGAGATGTCATTGCTGTCAACAAAGTAGATCTGGACATTAAGAAAGGAGAGCTCTTCTCAATTCTTGGTGCCTCTGGTTCCGGTAAAACCACATTATTAAGAATGATGGCAGGACTCGAAATTCCAACTGAAGGTAAAATTTTTATTGATGGAATCGACATGACCAATGTCCCACCCTATAAACGTCCTGTGAATATAATGTTTCAAAGCTATGCTCTGTTTCCTCACATGACAGTTTTTGACAATATAGCCTACGGACTAAGAAAAGAGGGTATAACCAAGGTAAAGATTGATGACAAAGTCAGGAAAATGCTCGCCCTAGTAAAACTCTCTGATTATGGGAAAAGAACACCTAATCAATTATCAGGGGGTCAATCTCAACGAGTGGCGCTTGCAAGATCATTAATTAAGGAACCAAAGGTACTGCTTCTCGATGAACCCCTAGCTGCTTTGGATAAAAAATTGAGACAAAGCACTCAATTTGAACTTATGGACATACAAGAAGAACTCGGCGTCACCTTTGTGATCGTCACCCATGATCAAGAAGAAGCCATGACTCTCTCAGACCGAATAGCAGTAATGGAGGAAGGTGAATTCGTACAGATTGGAACGCCAAATTCAATCTACGAGCATCCTAACAGTAAATTTGTTGCGGACTTTATCGGAAACATCAACATGTTTGATGCCAAGGTTATCAGTTCTGGTGAGCAAGGATTGAATATAACCTGTAAAGCACTGGGCGGTGATATTGTCATGAAAAATTCCAGTCAAACTATTCATGCCACAGATCTTTCAGTTGCACTAAGACCTGAGAAGGTAATCATTGATAAGCAACAACCAAGTAATGAAAATATAGATTATGTGTCTGGGGTTGTCGAAGATTTTGGCTATTTTGGAAATCTTTCAATCTTTCGAGTGAGGACCACCAACGGAGACATCATCCAAGTCAGTAAACAAAACAGAGTCAGGATAGAGGATACAATCACATGGGAAGATCAGGTCTATCTCTCTTGGGAGCCAGAAAGTCTAATTTTATTGGATAAATAGTGTCTGGATTACTGATAAATGTAGAAAATTCATTCAGAGAAAGGCTCTGGAAAAATCTTATTATTGCCATACCATATTTTTGGCTTCTGTTGTTCTTCTTGGCGCCTTTTCTGATTATCTTAAAAATTAGTTTAGCTGATCCAATCGTTGCTCAACCGCCGTTTACACCCTTATTTCAAGAGAGTGATAATGGATCATTGTCGATATACACGACATTTGATAACTATCTTTATTTATTTCAGGATTCTCTCTATTTTGTGACTTATCTTAGTTCAGTCAAATTAGCATTTATTTCTACTGTTCTCGCACTACTGATCGGTTACCCGATTGCCTATGGAATTGCCAGATCACCACAACCCACTAGAAATGTCCTCCTCTTACTAGTGGTTATCCCTTTTTGGATTTCATTTCTTCTCAGAGTTTATGCCTGGATGGGTATATTGAAAACAAAAGGATTACTGAATGGGTTTTTACTCTGGACAGGGATCATTAATGAACCCTTGGAGCTTCTATACACAGATACGGCTGTCTACATTGGGATGATTTATTCATATTTGCCATTCATGATTCTTCCGCTCTATGCAAACCTTGAAAAATTGGATATAAGATTGCTTGAGGCAGCATCAGATTTGGGAGCCAAAAGATGGGAGGTATTCAAAGATGTCACGCTTCCACTTTCAATGCCTGGAATCATTGCAGGATGCTGTCTGATGTTCATACCCGCCATTGGTGAATATGTTATTCCAGCCTTGTTAGGTGGTGCTGATACATTAATGATTGGTAGAGTGTTGTTTGATGAGTTCTTCTTAAACAGAGACTGGCCGGTAGCTTCAGCTGTAGCAATTGTTCTAGTACTTTTGTTGGTTTTACCAATAGTCTATTTTCAAAAAAGACAAAATCAGGAACTTTTGAGCGAATCATGAACCAAAGATCCACATTCATATTCTCCATGCTATGTTTTGGCTTTGCGTTCCTCTATATTCCAATTGTTTTGGTCATCATCTACTCATTTAATGATTCAAAACTAGTTACTGTTTGGGGTGGCTGGTCAATCAGATGGTATATGGAATTGTTTAATAATGAGAATATCCTTAATGCTGCTCTACTAAGCTTTAAAATCGCAGCAATTTCAGCAACAGCTGCCACTATTTTTGGGACAATGGCGGGCCTGGTATTAGCAAGATTAAGGCAATTTAGAGGACGCATGCTCTTCACCGGAATGATTGCTGCTCCATTGGTCATGCCAGAAGTAATAACAGGCTTAGCATTATTGCTACTCTTTGTGAGCCTTCAAAATCTGATTGGATGGCCGAGTCAAAGAGGAATGAACACCATTACCATTGCACATATAACATTCTCCATGGCTTATGTCGCAGTGATTGTCCAGTCTCGATTAACAGAAATTAATGAATCATTAGAAGAAGCTGCAATGGATCTTGGAGCAAGGCCAGCGAGAGTAATATGGGATATTACCCTACCAATTATCTTCCCCGCTATGGTTTCAGGATGGTTGCTCTCATTTACTCTTTCTCTTGATGACTTAGTGATTTCAAGCTTTGTATCTGGACCCGGAGCCACGACCCTGCCGATGCTAATTTTTTCTAAAGTTAGATTGGGAATCTCGCCCGATATCAATGCATTAGCTACTATATTAATCCTTGTGGTTGCGATAGGGGTTAGCATTGCTGGATGGGTAATGAATCGCCAAAAACAATCAAAAACTATATCCTGAGCCCTCATAATTTAATTTTATACTATGGCTAAAGACCAAATTTCTGCTTTAAAAGCTTCTTTTGATAGAGCAAAAGCATTCCTCAATGCAGGGGACGCTAAAATGGCTGAGAAAATTTGTCGATCTTCATTAAAAAATATCTCTAGTGGAGACCCTAATATGCAAGTGCTTTTATGTGTTGCACTCATACGTCAAGGTCGATCTGGTTCAGCAGTTAAGCGATTAAAACATACGCTTAGAATGTTTCCAGATTTTCCTCAAGCACACGAAGAATTAGGCAATGCCCTATTGGCACAAAATAAACCAGAGAAGGCTCTAGAATCCTTCAAAAAAACCACTGAACTTAATCCCAATAATGCAGATGCATTCATAAAACTTGGAAAAGTATTTTCAGCTCTCGGTCGAAAAGAAGAAGCTGATGAATCTTATAAATCTGCATTAGCTCTTAACCCTATCCAAGAACAATTGGCAACGGCAATGCAACACTTCACTAGGGGAGAAACTGAAGAGGCTGAACAAATTTGTAGGGAAGCACTAAAGAAACAACCTGATGATGTGAATGGTCTGAGACTGTTAGCATCGATAGCTTCAAAAATGGAACAAAAAGATGATGCCATAGTGCTTTTAGAAAGAGCTGTAGAACTCAAACCAAAATTTGCTGGAGCTTGGGGTGATTTAGCTGAATCCTATACAGAAATAGAAAGCTATGGTAAAGCCCTTGATGCTGTCCAAAGAGTGATACAACTTCAACCAGATCTACCCTTTGGCTTTATGATTAGAGGCAGTATTCTTGGAAAAATGTCTGATCATGAAGGCTCCATAGAAGCTTATCATCAAGCACTCAAAATAGAGCCTGATCATTTAGGTAGCAATATGGGTCTAGGAAATATCCTGAAAACAGTGGGGAATTATGATGACTCTGTTGCTGTTTATAAAAAATGTATTGAAATTCAACCCTTATTTGCAGAAGCCTATTGGAGCCTAGCTAACCTCAAAACTTACACCTTTGAGGACTCCGAAATAGAAACCATGGAAGAACATGTAAAAAATGAAGTTATGCCTTTAAGTAATAAGGCATTTTTTCATATTGCTCTGGCTAACTCGAAAGAAAAAGAAAAACAATATGATGAAGCGTGGACTCACTTTGAAACTGGGAATAACATGAGGAGACAGGAAGAAATATATGATTCAGTGCAAACACAAGTGACTCATGATGCTTTGATTGAAGTGTTTGATAAAGAGTTTGTTGAGTCTAAGATAGATATGGGCTCTCAGAGTAATGCACCAATTTTTATAGTGGGACTCCCAAGATCAGGATCAACTCTTGTTGAACAAATCTTAGCCAGTCACAGCAAAGTTGAAGGCACTAAAGAATTACCAGATTTATCATTATTAGGTAGACAGCTTACAAAATCTAAACCCAGAGGTGTCAAGTACCCTCATGCAGTGAAGGAAATGACAAATGAGGAATTCGTAGAATTTGGTAATGACTATCTCACCACAACTAAGCGATATAGAACTGATAAACCTCACTTCATAGACAAAATGCCAAACAACTTTGCTCACATAGGGTTCTTAAAATTGATACTACCGAATGCCAAAGTTATTAATGCGACGAGGCACCCTCTGGACAGTTGTATTAGTTCTTATAAGCAATTGTTTTATAAAGGACAATCATGGAGTTATGATCTCTTTGAGATTGGTGAATATTATTTGGAATACCAAAGAATTATGGACCATTGGCACCAACTATTTCCTGGTGAGATACTGGACCTTCAGTATGAAAATCTTATAGCCAATCAGGAGGAAGAGACACGTCAGTTATTGGATTATTGTGGACTCGAATGGGAAAATGAATGTTTAAAATTTTATGAAACAAAGAGACCCATTAACACTGCTAGTTCAGAGCAAGTGAGACAACCAATTTACAAAGGAGCAATGAACGCTTGGAAAAATTACGAAAGCCATATCGGACCATTAATGACAACGCTTAGACCCTTAATCGATCGATTGGATATAAAAAACTAGAACTAACTTTAACTCAGTGACTTTGCTTTAGATTTTATAGCTGGTGGCATATAGTCGAAAATAAATGTAATTCTATCCTCATCGCCTCGATTCATAACACTGTGGGTGGATTGGTTGTTTACTTCATAAGCCTTACCAACCTTTAGATGAAAAGGTCGACCACCTATTGTTAATCTAACATGATCATTGGTTGTTATTGGAATATGTATACGGTGTGCTATATGAAAGGAAGGGTGTTTATCCGTGTGGGGAGTAATTCTCTCACCAGCAAACAACTTTGCAGCCATAGCTCTTATAATCATGCCTCCTGGCTCATAATGTTTGTTAATAATCTGATCCATTAGTGGCACAGCGCTATCTGCAAGACAATCCCAAGCGACCTCCTTTGAAACAGTCATCTCAGGCCAACCATCACAAAAAACCATCACCAAAGAACTGGTTTTTTTGTGCACATCAAACATCTCCTGGCGACTTACATTCTCATCCCAAGTATCATCGTCAAGAGAGAGAATCCTATCTCTTAAGGGCATATAATCTATATCACCAAGTTCTTTTAATGGTTCACCTATGTTCATAATTCTTACCTAAAGTGCTTACGTATAAGAAGTTTACTTAAAGATTTAACCCCTGTAAAAAGAAACATTTATTTATGAAATATTAATCAGCATAAAACTAATATTTATTATTTATTAACAACAACTTAAACACTATCAGGCACCTATGTGTTGTTATCTTGCAACAAAGAATGCAATTAGTCGTTAAAATTAACAAAAGAAGACTATGGATTAATGGTTGTATTATGCTTATTATTCTATAGTATTTCGAAATAGACTGATGTCTTAAGCTAAGGCGTAGGGCAATCTAAATTTTAATATAAAAATATTTTTTAACTAGGGGTTAAATTTATGTCAACATTAACTAGAACTCAAAAAGTTACAGGGGTAGCGGCAGCTGTTTCAGCAGCATTAGCTGGTTACACTACAACCCAAGCTCAACTTGAAGAGATTGTTGTAACAGCAACGAAGAAGACAGAAAACCTGCAAGACATTGCTGGTAACATTCAAGCGATTACCGAAAGCGATCTTAAAAAAGCACAAGTTGTTAACATGGAAGATTACGCAAAACTTATACCAGCTATGAGTTATGTTAACTACACTCCAGGTACTGGTAAGATTTACTTTCGTGGTATAGCAGATGATAACGGAACCTTCATATCAGAAGAATCATCAGCTTTATACATAGATGAGCAACCAGTTACTCAGGCCGGTATGGCAGTCGATGTACGAATGGTTGATATTGCACGTATTGAAGCACTTGCTGGACCACAAGGAAGTCTTTACGGTTCAAGCGCTCAATCAGGCGCTATTAGGATCATTACCAATAAACCTGATACCAGCGAATTCGCAGCTAGTGTCGATATGACATTGAGAGCTTCAGCAACATCCCCTAGAAATGAAGACAGCTGGGATATCAGCGGTATGGTTAATGTTCCAATATCTGATAATTTCGCTATCCGTGCAGTTGGCTTTACAGCTGAAGATGGCGGTTATGTTGATGTTATAGAAGGCGTTAGTGCAAGATTTGGTCTTAATAAAAATACGGACTTTAACCCTTCAGTTGTTCGAGAAGATGTTAACACCTTCAAAACAAGTGGTGGAAGAATCTTTGGTAAATGGGACACCGATGATGGTTATATTATGGCTGGACTCTCAGCACAAAATAACCATTCTGATGGTTATAACTACTTTGACCAAAGTAAAGGTGATCTTCAAAGGGTTTCTTTTTACGATGAACCCAGAGACGATGATTGGACTCAACTATCGTTAACGATAGAAAAAGATCTTGGTTTTGCAAAGCTAATCTCTGCAACATCATATTTTGATAGAGATGTTTTCTATCAACAAGACAGAACCACTTACTCTATGTATTTTGGTACCTTCTGCTACTACTACAATGGATACGCATCAACCAGTCGCTATTGTTTTCAACCTGTTGGAACCTCATACGCATACAATGATGTTCCCGGTTGGCAAACTCTAGTCCAATGGAATTCATCTAGGACTCAAGAATTTAGATTATCAAATCAATCAGATGATCTTGATTGGGTGCTAGGCCTTTTTTATCAAGAAAGAGAAGAAGGTTGGGACTTTGAAACTATGACCGTTGATTATAGAAATTCACTTGGTTACGCTAATCAAATGGCTTCTGTAGCAACTTATCTGCCTGATAGATTACCGGTAGCACCAACTGATGTTTGGTGGGCATCTTATGATAGAACCAATTGGGAAACGATGGCTGTTTTCGGTGAGGTTAACTATCGATTTAATGAAAAAGTGGAATTAACTGTTGGTGGACGTTTCTTTGATCGTGAAGCCGATAAGAAGTACTGGGTAGAAAACCCCAAAGGGGCTTTAACAGCTGATGGAGTTCTACCTAGGAACAAAAGAGATAATGAAAGCAACAGTGACTTTGTACCAAAAGTAAGCATTAAATATAATATCAATGATGACATGATGGTCTATGCTCTTTATTCAGAAGGCTACAGACCAGGTGGTGTTAATAGAGGTAGATCATCTGCACCTATTTATCCAGATAAATACGATGCTGACTTCCTGTTGAACACTGAGATTGGTTTCAAATCAACTCTTGCTGATGGCAACGTCAGATTGAATGTAACTTACTTCACCATGGATTGGGAAAACTATCAAATAGAATTGGTAGACCCAAGTAACCTCCCTTGTAATACAGCAGGCGCATACCCTGCACCTGCATGCGGACAACCTTGGCAAAAAGTGGTTGCCAATCTAGGTGATGCAACATCTAGCGGTTTACAATTAGAGGTACTAGCAGCAATTAATGACAGTACTGAAATAGGCTGGAACTCTCAATGGGGAGACAGTAAAACCAATACAGAACTAGCTGATGGCAGTGCCCCAGCAGGTTCGAGGTTACCTCAGGTGCCGGAATTCAAAGCCAATCTTTGGATTGATAAATCATTTAATTTTAGTGCATTGGGAGCAACTGAAGGGTTTGCGAGAGCCTCATTGAGTTACACGGGTGATACTGTAAGTGCAGTACAGCCTGATTATTCATATAATCAAGCCTCATTCACCATAGCTGATGTGAAAGTAGGTATTATGGGTGATGATTGGGAGCTTGATATCTTTGTCAATAACCTGACAGATGAAAGAGCCGAAATCGCTGTAAACGATTGGTACTTTGACTTCTTCTTCGGTAACGCTAGACAATATACTAACCGACCAAGAGAGATGGGAATTAGATACACCAAACGGTGGTAATATTTTTCAGTAAATAATAGAAAAGCCCCCGCAAAGGGGCTTTTTTATTTTCTAAAGCAATATACAATGTTTTGAAATGTTTTTTATTTAAGGCAATAACATGATTGGAACCGGACCATACGATTCACTAAGGGATTACATGGAAGCTATTGAGACTCATGGAAACGTTATAAGAATAAAAGAAATTGATCAGGATGCTTATGAGTTAACAGGTTTTATGTATAAGTTGCTCGATAAACATGGGTGGCTTGGTGCTCCATCTGTAATAGTTGAGAAAATAAAGATTTCTGGCGAATGGATTGATGGACCAATCATCATTAATCAATATGGTATGGGTGGTCATGAAGCTTTGGCTGTAGGAGTGTCTCTTGATGAAATTGAAGAAGGAGAGCACATTCTCAATTACAAGAAAGCACTTAGTAAGATGATGGAGATAGGAGATATAACTCCTATTAAAACCACTGAAATTGATAAAGCAAATGCTCCTAGTAAAGATGTCATCCTCAAAGAAGATGAAATTAATATTTTAGATTTCCCATTTATTCAAACCAATCCCGGTGATAATGGAAGATTCATCAATACTGGTAACCTCATCACAGTTGATCCAGATCAAGGTAGGAATGTTGGCACCTATCGAATGCAGATTAAGGGGCCAAGAAAAATTGGTATCAGTCCAGAGAAGAATCAGGATGGTTGGAAATCTTTGATGAACACTGAAGCAGATGTAGCACAAGCGGTTGTTGTATTGGGTACCGATCCAATTGTTTTTGCTATGAGCAGTTCAAAGACTGCAAGAACAGGGCAAGATGAACTCGAAATAGCTGGAGGATTCAAAGGAGAATCTATTGAAGTGGTCAAATGTGAAAATAGTGACATTCTGGTACCTGCAAATGTAGAAATGATTATTGAGGGTGAAATTCCACTCAATGACTTTGAGCCAGAAGGTCCTTTCGGAGAAATGTATGGTTACATGGGTAAGCCACATGAAGAAACGTTCTATATGAACATCAAAACAATTACACATCGCGTTAACCCAATGTTTGTTAATCAATTCACTGGGGTAACAAGAGGTTATGTTACCACTCCAGGTGAAGCAGCTTCCCTAAGAGGGTTCTCCAAATTTATGCCTGAATTAAGAGGGTTTCATATCCCAATAGATCATGTTGGATTTCTATTTCTCAGTATTGAAAAAACCAAACCCAATCAGGGAATAGAGCTTGCAGAGAAATTCAATTTCTTGCCGTTAGGAAAAATAGTTATTGTGGTTGATGAAGATGTGGATATACATAACTCCAAAGAAGTTTTTCAAACTGTGGGAGCTAGATGGCAACCATATCCAGGTGCAAAAATCATTGAAGATACTGCTGGTTTCTTTTTAGACCCCAGCGCAGTAATAAGAGGCAGATCATCGAGAATTCTTATTGATGCGACTAGGCAGTTACCAGAAGAGAATGGTCCATCCCCCTATCCAAAGCTAAATAGAGAACTTCTGCTTGAGCATGCTCCAGAAATATTTGATTTAGTAGAAGATAAATGGGGTCACTTAATATAAGGAGATTAATATGACAAATGAATCTAATTTAAAACCTTTCGCAACAGGCGATATATTTGCAGGAGCTACTCTGCTAAATAATCCTAATGATGATCATGCGGGTGACGGAAGGATAATACAATTCGATACTGACCTTAATGAAAAGGGAATATTATGGCCAAAAAATACTACGCATTTGATAGGTGGACTCAAGTTTGATAACCACCAAAACTTATGGGCTTTTGACAGCCAAAATTATTCAAATATAAGAATAGATACCAATGGCAACCAATTAGAAGAAGTAGATTTTGGTTCCCGCTCATATTCCAATGCCTGTTTTACAAGAGATGGAAATATCTTCTTAGGAGAGCATCTTGTGGGGGATATATCCAACAATAAAGCTCTTGAAGGCCCTCGTAAACTTAGGACTGTACTTCCTTTTATGCCTGAGACTGAACGATATGGTGATGGCAATCTGTATAAATTCTCAAGCTCTGGAGATCTTTTGGAATCCTATGCATCTGAAACACATGGTGGCATGCCAGGGTTTTTAGGGGTTACTTCATCTACCCTTGATCCAGATGAATCAAAAATCGTTTATATTTCTGAATTAGGTAACCGAATCTTTCAATACGATATTGTTAATAATCAACAAATGGATGACCTTATCACTTATAAACCTGATAGTGGCAATATGGTAATCGCCATAAGCTACGCACCTAATGGTGATTTCTATTCCATTAAAGCTAACTTTAGAGAGGGTTTTGCACTCTGCAAACACGATTTAGAAAATGGAGAGATTATTGATGAAAAAATCTTACCTGGCCCAGGTTGGGCATCCTTATGTCTTTCGTCTGATGGAATCCATGCTTTTATTGGTAATTTCTTTAATGGTCAGATTGGCAAATTTGATCTGATTTCAGGCCAAATGATCGCCAGTGTGGAAACAAATGTTGAAAGATCATTAGCTGGGATAGCCGAGTTTAATTAATACCGAGCTACCATGGCACAGGTTTGCCATTATAATTGATATAAGCAGCGGTGTTCTCAGCAGTTATATTTTCAATATTACGAATCATATCAGCTACAGCGACTTCAGGTGGTCTCATAGGAAAAGGAAGACCAGTCATAAAGTCAGTATCAGTAGCCCCTGGGTTCACCATTCCTACAGCTATGCCTCTGCTCTTAAGCTGAAG
The DNA here is from genome assembly GCA_963578425.1 of Gammaproteobacteria bacterium. Classification (GTDB taxonomy): domain Bacteria; phylum Pseudomonadota; class Gammaproteobacteria; order Steroidobacterales; family UBA11654; genus CACPJA01. The sequence goes on from CAUZCF010000015.1 coordinate 11,614, forward strand.
TGCAAGATTAACCATTAACATATTTAGTGCTGTCTTACTTGATCGGTAAAAAAACAAGCGCCCGCCTCCACGTTTGAAAGCTGTTTCTATTGATCCTTCGCTACTAGATACAGTAATAATTTTTTTCAGCTGGCTACCTTTGACATGAGGGTAAAAAGCCTCTGCCATTTTCATAGGCCCTATAGTGTTCACTGCTAATACGTCTTCATAAACCGTGTAATCCATTGTGCCAAAAATTTGGTTACTGGATCCCCCAGAGATTCCTGCATTATTGAGTAATACATCAATTGGAGTATCACTAAGCTGAAGCGCCAGCTCGTCAATTCTATTATGATCAATAACATCCAACTGCATAATACTTAAGTGATCTGGGTAATTCTTTTTTAGATTATTTAATTCATCTGCTCTATCTGGGTTACGGCATGTAGCAATAACTTTCCAACCTTTCTGTAAATATTGTTTTGTAAATTCTAGTCCAATCCCACGGTTTGCACCTGTAATCAAAGTGGTGGGAGCATACCCTGTTTCTTCTGATCTAAGCTGATCACTGAACATTAGCCCTACAAATAGAGTAACGGTGAGAAGAGCAGTAAGTAATTTTGATAGATTGTTCATGTTTTTTATTGATTCATTTTAAATGTATAAAGATTTAACTCAATGGAATTTTATCAAGTACCCAACCTTTTTGTTTTTTTCGCTCTGGGGAAGGAATGGCAAATGCTTTTTTGCCGGTGTCTTGCTTGACAGCTTCTGTGTTAATTTTCCATCCCTTTTTCTGCCATCCTGAAAGAAGTTTTCTGTATTTAATACAAGGTTCATCAGATGGTAGTAGGAATTCCTTGGTATTAGAGCTCGGAGTTAAAACTGGCTCTAATTGCTCAAGAACAGTAATGTCCTGTTGTGCGATAACCATACAACGATCAGCTATTGGTTTATCCATATTTGGGTCAAGCATCATTTTTCTCATATTAATCAAAAAGATTTTTACATGGTTTTCTTCAATTGGACACTCAAACATATATTGTCTAAATTCTGAATTCTCATTAAAAACAATATAAGTCCACATTTGATTAGGGCCGACAATGCCAGTACCTGCCATTCTTTCATCACTTGCCTCTTTTATCTTGGGTCCTTCATTTTTTGAAGCTGGAGATTTAAACGCGTGCCAAAAACCAAATCCCCATTTTTTTGGGCCAAACATATTGTCGACAAATTTAAGGTCATTGACCTGATAATCATCATCTTCACCTTCATGGCCATGTGTTGGGTGAACAAATTCATTATGAGCAGCATCTAATCCGTTTTCAATTGACCGTTCAAAATTAATTTTTGCCTCATAAGTTAACCAATTAGCTCGCCAGTTTTCTTCATCTTCGAGTTCAGCAATCGGCATAATAGGAGGCCTTTTGCCCTGTTCTAAATCACCTAAAAATGCAAAAACAATACCGTACTTTTCCTCTGTAGGGTACGCATCAATTCTTGTCCTTTTTGGGATTTTTGCATCCTTACCTAGTGAGGGTATTCGCTTACATGAGCCATCACCGGCATATCTCCATCCATGATATGGACATTGGATGCAATCACCTCTCACAACTCCACCAGACAAAGATCCACCCCGATGAATACAGGTGTCACTTAAAGTATGTGGAACTCCTTTAGAATCTCTAAAAGCCACAAAATTCTGACCAAGCATTCTCACTCTCATGGGCTCATCTTTCAACTCTTCACTAAAAGTTACCGGATACCAAAAATTGATATACACAATCCTCTCCTTTTAAAACTATACAAAGTTACAACAGACTCATATTTTAATCTAATTTCTTTAACAGTAGAATACGATATATAAATCAAAAAGGATTTGTAACTGATATATTGTTTTACTACTGTTAAACGTATGAGCAAGAAAAAAGAGG
>CAUZCF010000016.1:0-12933 GCA_963578425.1 Gammaproteobacteria bacterium
AGAGATAGTCCTCAAAGGTATTAATTCCTAGTTCTTCTAGCGTTTCCTCTGTTAGTGTAGAAACTGACAAAGGAACATCTTGCAGGCTCTCGGTTTTCTTTCTTGATGTTACAACAATTTCTTCGATGGTTGCTTGAGCACTGGTTTCTTGAGCACTTATATTGGGAGTAGCAATAACGGCACTTGCAACTGCGACAGCAGCAACAGATTTCGCTCCGTTTTTAATTATATTTTGTTTCTTTTGGATAGCCTTTGATCTTCTTAAGGCCTTACTTTGTTTTCTTGTCATCCTTTATCCCCCGATTAGATAAATATATCAAATAGTTATTACGTAAAGTGTAGTATATTTAATCTTAAATTTATAGAACTCATTAGCATTAAGGCTTTTGGAGTTAAAAAAAATAAATTATTTTAGTATTACACTTATGTTTAAAAATATAGATTATAAGAGATTCTTCATTTCTTTATTTCTTATCTCAACTTTTATAGGGGTTACCCTAGTTAACCTTGATACTGCCAGCAATCTTTTTAATAGCACACAATCATTTATAGCTAACAAGTTCGGATGGCTAATTATTTTAAGTGCAAATGGTTTTCTAATTTTTTGTATATGGATAGCTATTAGTAAGTTTGGAGAAATTAGATTGGGTGGAACTGATGCGAAACCAGAATTTAATTTTATAAACTGGATTGCTATGCTATTTAGTGCTGGATTAGGTATTGGATTATTATTTTACTCGGTCGCAGAACCTGTTCTGCATCTCAGCTCATCGGCACTCTTTGAAGAAGGTGTTGCTTTCCAAGAGCGAGCTACTTTATCAATGAATCTAACATTTTTACATTGGGGGTTTCACGCTTGGGCTATATACGGTGTCGTAGGATTATGCTTTGCATATTTTGCATTTAATTTAGGAAGACCTTTCAGAGTCAGCTCATTCTTTTTAGACACTGGGCTGGAGAGTGCCTGGAGCCGAGTAACAGTTGATGTGTTTGCTATTCTCGCAACAGTCTTTGGCATAGCTACATCATTGGGCTTGGGAGCAACTCAGATAAGTACAGGGCTTCAATATCTTGATATTGCAAATTCCAGTTTCCTAGGGACAGTTTGGATTATTATCTTTATTACTATATTGGGGCTTATAAGTGTAGTTTTGGGTCTGAATGCCGGCATAAAAAGACTCTCACAATTCAATATGATTTTGTGCGGTTGTTTTTTGATAACTATATTTTTATTTGGACCTACTGGATATATTCTTGATGGATTTGTAGAAAATGTTGGGTCTTACATTCAAAATTTTATTAGTCTGTCAACTAATGTAAATGCCTACAGTGACTCTGACTGGCAAAATGCATGGACATTATTCTATTATTGTTGGTGGTTCGCATGGTCACCTTTTGTAGGTCTCTTTATAGCAAGAATTTCTTATGGTAGAACCATCAAGGAATTTATCCTTGGGGTTGTTTTCTTGCCCTCATTGATTGTTTTCATATGGTTGAGTGTGTTTGGAAATGCAGCAATATATCAAGAATTTACGACAGCTGGATCACTAGCGAATGCTATCAATGAGAATATTTCAGTATCACTTTTCATTTTTTTAGAACAGTATCCTGGTTCAACTCTTTTAATGGGTCTTTCTATAATCAATATTGTTACATTTTTTGTAACTTCCTCTGATTCGGGTGCGCTAGTAACCGCTATGATGACTTCTTCAAATCAAGCAGATTCCCTGCACCGTGATCCTGCAATAATTACTAGGGTAGTTTGGGCGCTAACTCTTGGGATAATAGCTATTATTCTCTTGATGGGTGGAGGATTATTGGCATTGCAGACATCTGTTATTGTAACTGGCCTACCTTTTGCGATGATTGTATTTGTTGCTGCAAGAAATTTATATAAGAAATTAAAGATTGCTGATCAGTAATTGGTGAAAAAAAGAAGAGAGTATTAGCTACTCTTAAAGCGAAAAGAAGATTGAGCTCGATAAATCGAGCTACAACCTTCTTATTAGATAAGGCCTAGTTACAAGCTTCTTTCAGAGCTTTACCAGCTTTAAACTTAGGTACATTACTTGCATTGATGTGTATCGATTCACCAGTTGCTGGATTACGACCCATTCTAGCAGCTCTATGGCTGACTGAGAAAGTTCCAAATCCAACGAGTGCAACTGAACCGCCACCTGCTAGTTCACCTGCTACTGCTGAAGTGGTTGCATCAATTGCTCTACCTGCGTCTGCTTTTGAAAGTCCTGTGCTTGCTGCGATTGCACTAATGAGATCACCTTTATTCATGTTATACATCCTTATATGTGTTTTTAAAGTTCAATTCATTATTTTCTAAAAAAAAATTAATGAATCATTGTTGTCTAATCTTATAGAGCTTAGACATACAATTTATACCAGTCCTTTAAAACCCTTGTCAACAAAGGGTTTCAATTATTTTTAGATATTTAATGGGGTAGGTTTTTCTCAGCTGTTGATTTATTTTTAGCTGCTTGTGGATCTTTAGCTTCAGAGATTTTAATTTCAGGCATTCTTTCAAGAGCAATTTCCAAGACTTGGTCTATCCATTTCACTGGAATGATGTTGAGTTTTTCTTTAATGTTTTTAGGGATCTCAACTAAATCTTTTGCATTTTCTTCTGGAATTATTACTGTCTCTATACTTCCTCGATGAGCAGCCAATAATTTTTCCTTTAAACCTCCAATTGGAAGCACCTCACCCCTTAGGGTAATTTCGCCCGTCATTGCCACATTTGCTTTGACTGGAATTGCAGTTAAAGAAGAGATTAATGCCGTGCACATTCCAATGCCTGCACTGGGCCCATCCTTAGGCGTAGCACCTTCTGGGACGTGAACGTGTATATCCAGATTCTGATGAAAATCCTCATTAATACCTAGGGTTTTTGCCCGACTTCTGACCACTGTACTTGCTGCCTGTATTGACTCTTTCATGACATCACCCAGTTGCCCAGTATTAATTAATTTTCCTTTACCTGGAACAGCCGTAGATTCAATGGTGAGAAGCTCTCCACCGGCCTGAGTCCAAGCCAGTCCTGTCACTTGACCAATTTGATTGTCTTTCTCGGCAATCCCGTATTTAAATTTTTGCACACCTAAATACTTATCAAGGCCTGTGGGTCTAATGTGAATGGTTTCTTTTTTTGACTTTAAGACCAGTGATTTCACTACTTTTCTAGCTATCTTGGCTATTGCTCTTTCTAAGCTTCTAACGCCTGCTTCCCTAGTGTAATGGCGAATTATGGCGCGAATTGCGCTTTTTGTAATCTTAATCTCATTGGCTTGAAGACCATTAGCATCGATTTGTTTTTTCACCAAATACTGATCAGCAATATTTAATTTCTCGTCCTCGGTGTAACCTTCGATCCTAATAACCTCCATTCTGTCCAATAATGGAGGAGGAATATTTAAGGTATTAGCTGTACAAATAAACATCACATCAGAGAGGTCGTAATCGACTTCGAAGTAATGATCATTAAATGTGGCATTTTGTTCTGGATCTAGAACTTCGAGTAATGCAGAGGACGGGTCTCCCCTAAAATCCATTGACATCTTGTCAATCTCATCGAGAAGAAATAAAGGGTTTTTTACCCCAACTTTGCTTAGATTTTGCATAATTTTACCAGGCATAGCCCCAATGTAAGTTCTTCTATGACCTCTAATCTCAGCTTCATCCCTTACACCGCCTAAGGACATACGAATAAATTTTCTGCCTGTGGATCTAGCAATACTCGCACCAAGAGAGGTTTTTCCAACTCCAGGAGGCCCAACCAAGCATAAAATTGGTCCTTTTAGTTTTTTGGTTCGTTGCTGTACTGCCAAGTATTCAGTAATTCGTTCCTTAACCGTTTTTAACCCATAATGATCCTCATCCAGAATTTTTTGTGCCTGATCTAATTTAACCTTTGCTTTGGTTTTCTTTTTCCATGGTGCCGCTACTAAAACATCAAGGTAATTTCTAACCACTGTGGCTTCTGCAGACATGGGTGACATCATTTGTAACTTTTTAAGCTCTGAAGTTGCTTTCTCATTTGCCTCTTTAGGCATGCCAGATTTCTTTATTTCCTTTTCAAGTTCCTCAAGCTCATTTGATGCGTTATCAAGGTCACCTAATTCCTTCTGAATAGCTTTCATCTGTTCATTAAGGTAATACTCTTTTTGACTTTTCTCCATCTGATCCTTAACCCTACCTCTGACTTTCTGCTCAACCTCAATCATGTCGATTTCAACATCAATTAAACCAATGACATACTCTAGGCGTTCTTTGATATTAATTTGTTCTAATATTTTTTGCTTCTCTTCAAGTTTTAACGACATATGAGCAATAATAGTGTCCACCAATCGCCCTGACTCTTTAATGTTGGCTAGGGTACTAACGACCTCAGCAGGGACTTTTTTAGTGATTCTGACATAACTTTCAACTTGGGATAACAGAGTTCTTCTCAAGGCAACCATATCTTTATCTTGTTCATCACCGTGTTCATGGAGAACACAATAATCGGCTTTAAAAAATTCACTGGATCGAATCTCTAAAAGATCAATTCGTGATACACCCTCGACCAATAATTTTACTGTTCCGTCTGGTAAAGTGACCAATTGCAAGATATTTGCCAAGGTGCCTACGGTGTTTATGTCATTAATCTGTGGATCATCAATATCAGATCGTTTCTGTGATGAAAGGAGAATCTTTTTATCCTCTGCCATTGCTTGCTCAAGGGCGACCTTTGATTTTTCTCTGCCAACAAATAAAGGAATCACCATATGGGGATAAACAACCACATCTCGCAATGGTAGTAAGGGCTTATCAATAACAATATCTAAAGAGATTTTTTCTTTGATTTCACTCATGGTCATAAATGATTTTTTATTATCATAGTTTATTTATGGGGTTAAAAACAGAATTTTCAAGTCATTCTGTTATTTAATTAAATAAAGTTATTTAGTGCCGGTTAATTTAGCTTTTCTTACTTTAGCTTGCTTCTCAACTTCCTTGGGATCAGAGTCATTAGAGAGAATAAGAAACGGTTTAGATTTATTCAAAACAAACTGTTCATTGACCACAACTTTTTTTAGTTTTTTATCGTGTGAAGGAATTTCATACATCGTGTCCAAAAGTGTCTCTTCCATAATTGTTCTCAAGCCTCTGGCTCCAGTTTTTCGTCTCATGGCTAATTTAGCTATGATATCTAAAGCTTCTGGTAAAAATTCTAGTTTGGTGTCTTCCATCGAAAATAATTTTTGATATTGCTTTACTAAGGCATTTTTTGGTTCTGTTAGTATCCTAATCAGTGCTTCTTGATTTAATTCTTTTAAGGATGAAACCACTGGCATTCTTCCAACAAATTCTGGGATTAAACCATACTTTATTAGATCCGCTGGCTCTACTTTTTCAAAGATCTCACCAAGATCTTGATTGTCTTCTTTCTCCCGGATTTCTGCTATAAACCCTATCCCTGATTTATTGGTTCTGTATTGAATGACTTTATCTAACCCAGAGAAGGCTCCACCGCATATGAACAGTATATTTGAAGTGTCTACTTGAATAAATTCTTGCTGAGGATGCTTTCTACCACCTTGTGGTGGAATAGAAGCTTTGGTTCCTTCTATGAGTTTCAGTAAAGCTTGTTGAACGCCCTCACCGGAGACATCTCTGGTGATTGAAGGGTTATCTGTTTTTCTAGAAATTTTGTCGATTTCATCAATATAGATAATCCCTTTTTCAGCTTTCTCAACATCATAGTCACAATTTTGAAGAAGTTTTTGAACTATATTTTCAACATCCTCACCCACGTAACCGGCTTCTGTGAGAGTTGTTGCATCGGCTATGGCGAATGGAACATTTAAAATACGAGCTAGTGTTTGGGCAAGCAATGTTTTTCCAGAACCAGTGGGCCCGATTAATAGAATGTTACTTTTTCCAATTTCTACATAATCGTTATCCCTAGGCTTAGGCTTATCGTTTAATCGTTTGTAATGATTATAAACAGCAACTGATAAGACTTTTTTTGCAGTGTCTTGATCAATGACATATTCATCTAACAATGCCTTGATTTCTTTGGGCTTATATAAAATCAAATCCTGGTTAGCTTCATTATCATTAAGTTCTTCTTCGATGATGTTATTACACAAATCAACACATTCTTCACAAATATAGACAGAAGGCCCAGCTATTAGTTTCTGAACTTCATTCTGACCTTTGCCACAGAATGAACAATATAGAATTTTATTGTCCTTGGATTTTTTTGTTGTTTTGTCAGTCATCTATTCTTGTTATATATTAATTTCATTACGTTCTGAAAGAACAATATCAATTAAACCATAGTCCAGTGATTGATGAGCGTCCATAAAATTATCTCGATCAGTGTCCTTTGCAATTTGTTTCTCTGTGCGCCCTGTGTGCTCTGCAAGGATGCTATTAACTCTATTCTTAAGTTTTAATACCTCTTTGGCATGGATTTCAATATCACTTGCTTGTCCCTGAAAGCCTGAAATTGGTTGATGAATCATCATTCTAGAGTTTGGTAACGAGTATCTTTTACCTTTGGCTCCCCCAGCTAAAAGGATGGCACCCATACTTGCAGCTTGTCCCACACAAATAGTGCTCACATCAGGTTTGATAAACTGCATAGTGTCGTAGATCGACAAACCAGAGGTTATTGCTCCTCCTGGTGAGTTGATATAAAGAAAAATATCTTTACTGGGATTCTCGCTTTCTAAGAACAAGAGTTGAGCAATAATTAAATTAGCCATGTGATCTTCAATAGAACCAACAGCAAAAATTACATTATCCTTGAGTAAGCGTGAATAAATATCATAAGCACGTTCTCCTCGAGGTGTTTGCTCAACCACCATTGGGATAAGATTTAATTTTTCTTGCTCAATACTCATTGGTTATTATTAATTAATTTTTTAAACTCAATTTCCTTTTCATTAAAGCTGGATCTCTCCGTTAACCATTCTACCACTTGATCTTCCATCACTGTGGATTTCAACTGTTCCATCAATTCAGGATTCTGTTCATACATTTTACGTATTTCATCACCATTAGGGTATGCATTCGTCACGTCTTCTAATTTAGTTTTAACCTTTTCATCATCTAACTTCAATTCTCTTGAGAGCACCAATTCATTAACGAGTAAACCAAGATGGACTCTTTCAGCAGCAATCTTTTCAAAATTGTCAATTGATAGTGCTTTCTCTTCGTCCTCTATACCTGACTGTCTCATCCAGTCCTTCTGCATTGCATGAGCTTCCCTGTGAACCATAACTTCAGGTATTTCTATAGTGTTGTTCTCTCTCAAATAATTCATAAGATTGACCCTAAGATGATCTTTAATCTTATTTTCTTTTTCTTTTTCCATATTGTCTTTAATTTCTTTAATAAGATCATCAGGTTTACCACTTGCAATACCGAAACCTTTAACAAATTCTTCGTTAATCTCAGCAAGAACCATTTCTCTGACTTCTTTAACAGATACAGAGAAAACCGCTGCTTTATTGGATAAATCCTTTTGATGATAGTCTTCAGGAAAAGTGAGGTTAATTTCCTTATCTTCATTAGCCTTAACACCCTGTAACGATTCATCAAACTCAGGCAACATCTGACCAGAACCTAATTGCATGACAAAATCATTGGCTGTGCCACCTTCAAAGGGTTCACCATCAATCTTACCGATAAAATCCATTAACAACTGATCACCTGTTTGTGATTCTCTTTCGACAGGCTTCCATTCCCCTCTTTGCTGCTGGAGATTATCCATCATTTCATTAATATCAGTTTGGGTGATAGTTGAAGTGTATTTATCCACTTCAATCTTATCCACGTCTTTTAGTTGAAATTCAGGAAACACTTCAATGGTTGCTGTGTATTTAAAGTCACTACCGTCTACAAATTGGTCAATGCTTACATCAGGAGGGCCTGCAGGCTTTAATTTCTTGTCTTCAATGACTTCGGCATAGGTCAATTCTAAAACATCGCTGAGAACTTCTTGGTTAACCTGATTTCCGTATTGGCTTTGGATGATATTCAATGGGGCCTTGCCTGGTCTGAAACCGGGTAATTTTGCTTTTTTAGTAAGTTCTTCAAAACGGTTTCTTTTTTTAGCTTCGACTAAGCTTGAGGGGACAGAAACATTAATTTCTCGTTTCAAGCCTTCTTGTTTTTTAATTTTTATGTCTAGTTCACTCATAATCTTCTCAAATAATTAATGGTGGGAAAGGAGAGACTCGAACTCTCACGGGTTGCCCCACTGGATCCTAAATCCAGCGCGTCTACCAATTCCGCCACTTTCCCTAAAAGCAGCCAATAAGGCGGGAGATTATACAATAATTCTGGACTAGATCACTAGCAGTGAAGAAATAATTGTTCTCTACAAAAGCTAATTAAGATTGTTTTTCAAGGATGAACACCAAGGGGATGCTAAGTAAACCAAAGCCAATAGCCCCAATCAGGATCATTTGAGGTATTGCTAGATGTTCAATGCCAGGAGAGGATGTAACTGGGTTAACTACTCTCATTAAGTACCAAAAAGAAGTGCAAAATGAGATTGCTAATGGGCTGATCACTGCAACAATATGAGATTGGAGTTTAGATGCTTTGCTTAGAAGAAAACGTGCAAACAGATAACTAATTAGGATTGGAATAAAATTAATAATACCTACCGTTAAAATTGCTAAGATATCCATTTCAATCGCCATAATTGAAGAAATAACAGCGATCACAGGCAACAGAATTAGTGCTCTAAAGTTCCAGTTTTTAAATTTTTCAGTCATTGTATTGTGAAATATAAAATAACAAAAAAAGCCGCCCAAAGGGCGGCTTTATTTGTTCTTAGCAAATTAAATTAGAATCGATATTTCAATCCCATTTGTATTTGCCATCTAGATTGACCGTCATTATCTTGCAGATAGAAACTGTCATCAGGGTCAATACCCTTGATTTCAAAGCGACCATCGTCCATAGCGTCTGCTATGATTTGTCGACTGGTGTTGTAACCGTACTCAAATATTCTTCCTTGTTCATCATTAAGCATGTTCATAACATTCAACAGATCAAGGTAGAAGAGAAATTTATGACCTTCCATAAAAGATGGAATCTCTTGAGTAATCCTAACATCCAATCGGTCATAACCTGGATTATCAAAAGCATTTCTAGGAGCATAAGTGCCTTTGTATTTGGCTAAAGGACCACCATTGATATGGTTCATTACATCAGTTGCCACGCTAGCACTTGTGAACACCACCTTAGCATCATCAGCACCTGTTGGGATATAGGCAAGCGAATAATCATCCCTGAACGCGCTATAACCTGTCCCACCTATTGGGCTGTAGCTACTATTATCAAAAGTCACACTGTATGGCTCACCAGATTTATTAATATAAATTGCTGAAACTCTGGTTTCATTATCACCAAAGAGCATGGTTCTGTATTCCAAACCAACCACTAACTTGCTATCAGCCATAAATGAAGATCTGGCGGCAGGTACATTTTCGCCGTCCCATCTTTGAGTATAACCGTAAGCAGATTCAGCTTGAGCTGATGTTAATGGGTAGACATCCTCGGCACTCACAGATGCCCATGATCCAAACATACTGAGCCCATTATCAAACGATTTCTGGACAGAGAAGGAGGTAGCTTTAGCACCACCTTCGCCAGTATTAGTCAACATGAAATCACCAGGTCCGTGTGAATAGACCCCTCTTCCATCAGCCATAACACTTTCACGATTTAACCCTAACTCCTTGTAAAAAACTGCTTGATCAACTGAGTCATGGTTATATTCCAAAGTTAGCTTGTAACCGCCAGCGGTCACTAAATCAAGAGCTAAGTTGCCTCTCCAACTTTGAGGCGCTTCAAAATCTGGATCAGTAACTTGAGCGTCATTAAAGTATGGGCTTGACGGAATACAATAATTACTTGATGCTCCCATCCAGAAGAACGACGGATCACCTGCAGGCATAGGCCCTACTGTGCCGCCACAGCGGAACGAAGGTAGCGTTGAATCATGACCATAAACTTTCACATAATCACTAAGGCCACCGGATCGACTGTAGGCATTACCGTACCAAACTCTTGGTATACGTCCCATGAACTTGCCGTAACCACCTCTGATCTCAGCACTAACTATTCTATCCATGTCTCCGAAAAGTGATTCTGATGCATCATAGTTAAAGCCAAATCTTGGTTGCACAGAATCATAGTCAAATCGCTGGGCGTTTGAAAACCCATTTCTTTCTTCAAATTTAGGGTTTGCCGTAGGCAGCGTAGGTGTTTCTACTTGATCGTATCGAAGACCAATATCAAGCGTTAAATCACCAAGATACATCCGGTCTTGAACATAGAGAGTGGTCTTTTCAATATCAAAATTAGCCGCCACAGTTTCAACAGCACTAATACCTGCTTGTGGAGTATGGAACCTTAGATAAGAATATTCTCCGGATTCAAAATCGGCAATACTATCAAACTGAACTTCACCGTTATATCGTGCAATAAACAGATTATAGACTGCACTTTCATCTCGATCTATACCTGCTGAGAGGACATGGTCGCCTAAATCGTAAGTGGCTTTAAAGCTTAGGAAATCAGAATCAATATCAATAAAATTCGCACCCCTGTATCGATCACCGCCTAGATAGACATTATCGCAATCCCACCCATCACAAACTTCAATGTTTACTTCTGGCATAAATGGATCACCTATAGAGGCGTCATCTTCTGTTAATTGATAATGAGAATATCTAATTTTAGTTGATAATCGATCGTTCCAATCACTGTAGAGAGTGAATGATTCACGATCAATAATAGGAGGTTTCGCATACCAGTTGTTACTAAAGACTGTGGAACCCCTGTTGTATTTTCTTGGGTATAAATCTTCATCCCGTTGGATCATAATCACAGCTCGATGAATATCTGAAATGTTTGCATTCAGTTTAAGAATCATTTTTTCGCTGGTTTCAGGGGTTGTAAAGTTTGATATTTCTCCTGGATCATAGTTGTATCGATTCATCGCAATACCTTTAATTTGATCTGCCATGGCTGTAGTAAGAGCATCAGCTTTTATTGGGGCATTGCTGTCTTTAGTCCCATAAAGAGCAGGACTAGCTGATTCAAAATCTTCATAACCAACAAAGAAAAAGAGTTTATCTTTTATGATTGGTCCACTGAAAGTAAAGCCCATAGTTTCTTCGCTAAATTCTGGGAATTTATTACCGTCCGGAGAGTCACCGATATTGCTTTCATCTCGTTCAATAAAGAAAACACTTCCATGAAAGTCATTGGTTCCTGATTTTGTTACTGTCGCGATGGACCCACCTGTGGTGTTACCTCTTGAAGCATCAAACGGGGTAACATCAACCGACATTTGATCAACAAACTCCATGCCGATAGGGTTACGCATACTACCAAAGCCATTAGCATTCAAACCAAACGGATCATTAAAGCTAACGCCATCAATTGTAAAGTCATTGAATCTGTTGTTTTGTCCCATAACTGAAATTTCAGAATACCTACTGGAACCAGAGCTTATTGTTACTCTTGGATCAATTTTTGCAATATCAGCGATTGATCTATTTACAGTGGGAATACCGTCAATTGCATCTCGATCAAGAAACGTACCTGATCCCATTCTGATAGAACCTTGATTTGCTGCAGCAGTAACTGTAATTTCCTCTAGGTTATCTGATACCAAAGTAATATCGAGATTAGTGGTTTCATTTAAAACCAAATAAACATCACTGATACTTTGAGCTCCATAACCTGGAGCTGAAACAGTTATTTCATAAGGTCCACCAATCAATAGATTGGATAAGAAGAACCCTCCATTTGTGGCGGTTTTAGATTTTGTTGAACCCGTTGGGGTATGTATTGCTGATACTACTGCACTGGAAACATTCACAACGCCTCTGATTGAAGAAGTTGTGTCAACCTCTGCAAAAGTAGATGTAGTAAATATAAACAAGGCAGATAATACAGTTGCGTATATCTTTTTAGACATCGTTGTCCCTCATTAATTAGATAGTTTAAAAAACATGTTTTAAGGTAATTAAACCTAGAAAACAAATCCTAAACTATTCTTTGATTTTTACAAGATGATTACTAAAGCTATTAAATGATGATTAATACATATCTGTCATTAAAAATTCAAGAAGAAATCAAAGAAGTCTCTTTAATTGCAGGATTTTAAAAGATTTTTTTACCTCAAAGAGAATCATACACAAATAATATTTCTTAAAAATTTTTGAATTCTTAGGTTAAATGTTTTTTCTTAACAACAAAAATTGCCGGAAAATAATTAACCACTCAGATTCAAATATTTAGTATCGTATTTTTCATATAGCTTGATCTGTAGTTTAGTAATAAATCTAATGATTGGTTTAAGTAATCTAAATGTCGTGTTTATGTCTCTAGTCTCAATCGGTCCACTTGATATTTTGTCTGTCAGATATATGATACTGATATGAACACGAACAAAGAAATCAGATTAGCTGGTCTAAAAGTTACTCATGCTAGAAAGTCTATACTGAACCTCCTGGAGAAAAGTAATAATAGCCATCTTAGTGCTGATGATATCAGTAAAATTCTTTTAAAAAAGAATGATGAAGTTGGTATTGCAACTATCTATCGAGTATTAAATCAGTTTGTTGATGCTGGAATTTGTATAAAGCATCATTTTGATTCTGGCCAGGCTGTTTTTGAATTAACCCCTGAAGGACATCATGATCATATGATTTGTGTCAAAACTGGAAAAGTCATTGAGTTTGAAGATGACTTAATTGAAGAAAGGCAACGTACACTCGCTAAGAAAAGTGGTTATAAAATTGTTGATCATTCCCTAGTTCTATACGTTGAACCAATCGATTAGATAATTTCTAGAATAACCCTTGGATTAAGCCTTCATCATCGACATCTATATTTTCA
>CAUZCF010000017.1:0-12336 GCA_963578425.1 Gammaproteobacteria bacterium
GTCTATTTTTAGGAAGATCTATTAGACTCACCAGTGACTGATAATCGAAATCAGCTAGGCTGAAAACATCCTGATTAATGATTGAGTTAGTGAATAACGAGGTTAAAGCCACCAAATACTGACAACCTTTAACTTTGTATTTAGCGTCAATAATTTTTGAGTTACTGGTGATTAAATAGAATTTTACCCACATGTTCTGAGCATTATCAGAAAATCCAGCTGTGTATTGATCAGCCGTATCTGTTGCTATAAGGACATGATCAGTGTCAAAAAAAGCCTCTTTTAAGATCTCAATAGATGAACTCATTCAAATACCTCCCTTGAGAAGTCTTAAATGATCCACAGCCTTTTTTAATGATTGTGTGAGCACCTCAATTTCTTTCAATCTAGTGTTTCTGCCAAAACTGACACGAACAGTTCCTTCAATTTCCTCTCTACTAAGACCCATAGATTTTAATACATGAGAGGGTTCATCATTCTCAGAGCTACAAGCTGAACCTTTTGAAATTGCGACCTTATCCATTGCAAATAATAAGCTTTCTGCATGCAGATCAGGGAGCGAAATACTAATGATTCCTGGAAAGGTATTATTTTTATCCCCATTTATCATCAAGCCTTCAATGTCACTTGTGAGTTGAAGAAAAAGATCACGGCATTCTATTAAGTGGATTAAATCATTCTCCATGCTGCGCTTAGCGAGTCGATACGCAGCTGCCATGCCAATAATTTGGTGGGTTGCTAGAGTCCCAGGTCTAAGTGCTCTTTCTTGCCCTCCTCCTGACATTAATGGTTGCAATCGACCGACCGTCTTCTGATTAATAAATAATGCCCCAATGCCTTTAGGTCCATATATTTTATGAGCTGATAAAGACATTAAATCAATGTTATTTTGCTCAACATCCAAAGGAAGTTTGCCGATACTTTGAGCAGCGTCAACATGAAAAATAATATTTCTCTCTCGACACATAGAGCCAATTAAAGCAATGTCATTGACGCTACCAATTTCATTGTTTACATGCATACAACTAAAAAGATCGCATCCACTGTCTAACATTTTTGCAATTGATGCAGGTTCTAGATACCCGTGTTTATTTGGTTGAATAAATTCAACACGATGACCTTTTCTTTTCAACTGCATAAGCGGCTCAATCACTGACTTATGTTCTGTGTATGAAGAAGCAATACTTAAAAGTTGATCTTGGGGTTTAAAATTACAGACACCATACAAAGCCAAATTATTTGATTCTGTGGCTCCAGAAGTCCAAATAATCTCGCCTGTTTCTGCATTAATAAGCTCTGCAATATCGCCTCTTGCCAATTCAATTGCCTGACTAGCATCCAAACCAAACTCATGATCCAGGGATGATGCATTCCCCAGAAGACCATCCTCTAGGGCAGCGCCCATATCTTGCTTAACCTCCTTTGCTATTGGAGTTGTTGATGCATAATCAAAATAGATCTTATTCTTCATTAACTTATTTTCTTGGTTTGTTATAAGAGGCCAGTATACCTCTCAAAATATTGACTTCATTGTCATCCAGTTCAGCTCTATTGAATAAAGCTCTTAATCTTCTCATCAGTTGTCTTGGGTTTCTTGGGTTAAGAAAACCAGTCGCTAACAGTACCTCTTTCAAATGTTCATAAAATAATTCCAACTCTTGTCCTGAGGCTAGATTTCTTTCTACGGTTTCTTTAATTTCTATGGCCTCAGCTATTTTTAACTCATAAGCAACCACTTGAACTGCCATCGATAAATTAAGTGAAGGATATTGTTCACTCGACGGAATATAGACCAGATGATTGCATCGATCAATTTCTTCATTACTCAGTCCTGAGGTTTCAGGGCCAAAGACAATAGAGATTTTTTGATGCTCAGCTTTGCTTAAAATATCATGAGCCATGTCTCTTATAGAAGACACGGGCACGCTGATTCTTCGATTTCTTGCTGTGGTACCAATCACATAGCTAGAATCCCCAACGGCATCTTCCAATTCGTTATAAACACCGGCATTTAACAACACTTCCAATGCAGAGGAAGATCGTGCCCTGGATTCAGGATGTGGATGCTCCTGCGGCTTAACCAAAGCGAGTTGGTCAAATCCCATAGTGCTAATTGCCCTTGCCACAGCTCCGATATTGCCAGGATGTGAGGGCTCAACAAGTACAAACTGTATATTCTTATTCAAAATAATCTTCGATAATTACAAACAAAGTAAAACATTTGATCAAAAAGTTTTGTTATTCTACACATATTCCAAACAGTTATTGATTCATCATAGAGATTTTAACATGCAAGCATTTTTAAACACTGCCACAGAAGCTGCGAGAAAAGCAGGAGATATTGCTCAGATTAATTTTAATCAGATCAACAGCAGCGATATCATAACCAAAGCTTATAATGAATTTGTGACCTATGTTGATAAGGAAGCAGAAAAAGCTATTATAGAAATTATACATGGCCGTTACCCTGACCATACCATTCTGGGGGAAGAACATGGTCTCCAGGGAGATGAATCAGACTTTTTATGGATTATTGACCCTATTGATGGCACCACAAATTATATTCATGGGTTCCCTGTTTACTGTGTGTCCATTGCTTTAAAAATTAAGGGACGACTTGAACTAGCTGTAATCTATGATCCATCCAGACAAGAATTATTCACAGCCATTAGAGGGATGGGCAGCTTGCTTGATGGCAGAAAAATTAGAGTTAGCAAACAAACGACACTCGAGGGCAGCTTGCTAGGAACAGGTTTTCCTTATAGAGAGCAATCGGATTGGCTTGAAGTGTATTTAGATATTTTTACTGACTTCACAAAAATTGTAGGTGCTATTAGAAGGCCTGGCTCTGCTGCTCTTGATTTAGCTTATGTTGCTGCCGGTCGTTATGATGGGTTCTGGGAATTTGGCCTGAAACCATGGGACGTTGCTGCCGGTGTTTTACTCATACAAGAGGCCGGTGGATTGGTTGGCAATCTTATCCCTGATCAAGACCCAGTTGATAGTGGCAGTATAATATGTGGAACTCCAAAGATTTTTGATGCCATGAAGGAAGTTATTTCAAAATATGACGATAGATTAAAAAAACTTTTCTAAGAAAAAACTTAGGGCATTCCATCATCAACTTCCTCTCGCTTATTAGGCAATAAATCAGAGGTTGATATATCCAAATAAAAGATTGAGATTGAGGCAATAAAAATAGAAGAATAGGTACCAATCAATACCCCAATAATTAAGGCTAAAGAAAACCCTTCGAGAGACTGACCACCCATAATGTAAAGAGAAAATAAGACCATTAGAGTTGTTGAACTGGTGATCATTGTTCGGCTAATTGTTTGAGTGATAGATGTATTAAGAATATCGAGTGTCTCAGCACGCCTCATGGAGCGGAAGTTTTCTCTAATTCGATCAAAAATAACAATGGTGTCATTTAATGAATAACCTACCACAGCTAGGATTGCTGCCAGAACAGCCAAATCAAAGGTAATTTGAAAAAATGAGAACACACCTACAGTGATTAAAACATCATGGATCAAAGCCATGACAGCCCCAATAGAAAATTTCCACTGAAAACGAAACACAATATAAATCATGATCATAATCAAGGCAAAAATCATAGCAAGGCCACCCTGTTCTGTAAGTTCCTCTCCCACTTGTGCACTGACATACTCAGAACTCATGAGTTCTGCAGAATTTGAAGATTGACCAAGGTTCTCGATAATAAGTTTACCAACACTTCTATTATCCAGTCCTTCTCTGGGTGCAATTCTAATCATAATATCTGTGGCTGATCCAGAATTTTGTACTATCGCATCATTAAAGCCAGCCGATGATAGATGATTTCGAACATCTTCGATTTCTGGAGGTTGTTGATAACTAATTTCAATTTGAAACCCACCGGTAAAATCAATGCCTGGATTCAGTCCTTTTGAAGTGATGGAAACCAATGAGAAAATCATTAATGCAATTGAGACAGTCGTTGTTATTCGACGAACCGATAGGAAATTGATTGTCTTCTTAAAATTAAACATACTAGATCCTTAATTTCTTAATGGTCCTGCTTCCATAGACCCAATTAACAACAGCTCTGGAAGCAATAATTGCAGTAAACAGTGAAGTTAAAATACCCAAAGATAAAGTCACGGCAAACCCTTTAATTGGTCCCGTTCCAAAAGTGAATAAAACCAAGGCTGCAATTAAAGTAGTGATATTGGCATCAGTAATTGTAGCAAAAGCTTTTTGGTATCCTGCAGTAATACTGGCTTGGGGTGAATTACCGTTTCGTAATTCTTCTCTGATTCTCTCAAAAATAAGCACATTAGCGTCAACAGCCATGCCCACAGTTAAGACAATACCGGCAATACCCGGTAAGGTTAGAGAGGCTTGTAAAAGTGACAGTAGAGCAACTAGTAAGGTCAGATTAATCACCAGACCTAGATTTGCTATTAATCCAAAGCCTTTGTAATAGAAGGTCATAAAAATCACAATCAGAATTAGTCCGGTGACAATAGCTGCAAATCCTTTATCAATATTGTCTTGACCCAAGCTAGGTCCTATGGTTTTTTCTTCCACCTTAAATATAGGTGCTGCGAGTGCTCCAGCTCTAAGTAATATGGCTAGATCTTTAGCCTCGAATGTAGTGAGTCCTGTGATTTCAAATTGACTACTGAACACACCTCTGATGGTTGCAATATTAATTACCTCTTTATCCAAGATTGAACGTTTGATAAAATTCCCGTTCTCTTCTGTGGTTTCTTGACGTTGCTGAACAAACAACACAGCCATGGGTTTATTTAAATTCCTTTTAGTGGTCTCCAACATGGATTTTGAGCCTTTGCTGTCTAATCGGATAGATACTGCGGGTCGTCCTTGAGAAAAAGATTGTGAAGCATCAATCAATTGATTCCCTGTGACAATGGCTTTCTTTTTCAAGAGCACAGGATTACCAGTTCGGTCCTGAAAAAGATCGCATCCTATCGGTGCACGGCCTTTTTCTTCCGCTTCAAAAGCATTTTCGTTCTCACAAACTAAACGAAACTCTAATGTTGCAGTAGCTCCGAGTATTCGCTCTGCTTGTGTTGGGTCTTGAACGCCAGGTAATTGCACAACGATTCGATCAAGGCCTTGGCGCTGAACTATGGGCTCAGCAACGCCTAACTCGTTAACTCGATTTCTCATGGTCAAAATATTTTGCTGAATAGCAAAATCTCGTCTTTGCTTAAGCATATCATCTGTCATATTTACCAAAATTACTGTTTGAGTAGCGGTTGATGCGTTAGTAATATCCAGTAAATTATCAACTTCCCTTATGGATCGTCTTGCTTGGTTAAAATCCTCAGGGTTTGATAATTCTACCCTTAGAGTATTACCTTCTTTTCTAATAGCTCGTCTAATGCGTTGATCAATTAATGATTTATTGATATCCGTTATGTACTGATCAAGTCTTTGTTGAATTGCAGCATCAAGATCGACTTCAAATTTAAAATACACCCCACCTCTGAGATCCAATCCAAGACTCATCGGATTAAGATCAAGTTGCTGAATCCATGCTGGCATTCTGGGAGCAAATGTTAAGGCAACTGTGGAGAATCGTCCAAGATAAGATCGGATATTGCTACTGGCAACAAGCTGATTTTCTACATCTGGAAAACGAATTAAAAGATTACCTTTTTTATTTCTAATCGATGTAACAGAAGTTTCCTTGTTAACAAGAAAATTCTCAACATCCTTTAACTCTGTGTTTGAGAAAACTTCCCCATTCTCTTTCGAAATAATCAACGCTGGGTCCTCACCATAAAAATTAGGCAAAGCAAATAAAGTGCCGAGAAGAACCACCACAACTACAACAGCATTTTTCCATAATGGATAATGATTCATAACAACTAGCCTTTCTTGATGGTGCCTTTTGGCATTAAAGCCCCAATGGTGTGCCTCTGAACCTTGATGATTACGTTTTCTGATATTTGTAATTGAGCGTATTGATCATTAATTTCCTTAATCTTCCCTAACACACCCCCAGCAGTCACAACTTCATTGCCTACCTCCAATGATTTTATCATTCCTTGATGTTCCTTCTGCTTCTTAGATTGAGGTCTGATCAATAAAAAATAAAAAACCACAAAAATAATAATAAGGGGAAGAAACCCTAAAAAAGAATCACTCCCAAGTGCACTATCTTGTGCCCAAGCATTTTCGAAAAATATACTCATTTCACACCCTTCAGAAAAATTAGATGTGCAATTATGACACAGAAATAATTATTGCTGATAATTCTCTATGAAACTTTTCGCAAATTCTTTAAAGCAATTCTTACTAATTGCCTCTCTAATATTCTCCATTAAACCCAGATAAAAATATAAATTATGAATGGTTGCTAATCGCGCACCTAAGATTTCATTACAGTTAAATAAATGCCTTACATAGGACCTAGAAAAATTGTTACAGCTATAACATCTGCATTGCTCATCGAAGGGCTTGATGTCATTGGTGTATTGAGCATTCCTTATTCTTAAGACTCCTGAATGAGTATAAATTTGACCGTTTCTAGCATGTCGCGTGGGAATCACGCAATCAAACATATCAACACCGACCTCAACTGCTTTTATTATGTCTATAGGCGTACCCAGCCCCATTAAATATCGAGGTTTATCCTGAATCATTTGTGGTAAAAGTGTTTCAAGCACCTCCATCCGTTCATCTATGGGTTCACCCACAGACAAGCCGCCAATTGCCAGGCCATCGAAATCAATTGATGTAAGAAAATCTAAGTTTTCTAATCTTAAATCACTGTACATACCCCCTTGAATAATCCCAAAGATTGCGCTGTCAGAATCACCTTTTAGATCTTCGTAAGCCTGAAAACTTCTTTCAGCCCATTGCTCAGATCGTTTCATTGATACAGACGCTTCATCTTTAGTGGCTGGGTAATGAGTGCATTCATCCAAGACCATTTGAATATCACTGCCTAGAGTTTTCTGAATTCGCATAGCAATTTCCGGCGTTAGTCGAATCATGTCTCCGTTCACAGGAGAATCAAATTCAACAAAATCATCATTAATGGTTCTCTTTTTAGATAGGCTCCAAATTTGATATCCGCCTGAATCAGTTAAAATAGGTCGATCCCAAGCCATAAATTGATGCAAGCCTTGATGTGAAGAGATCACCTCTTCACCTGGACGAATCATGAGGTGGTATGTATTGGATAAAATGATTTCTGCCCCCAAACTTTCTAAATCATATGGTGTCATGGTTTTAACTGTGCCATAGGTTCCCACAGGCATAAAAACAGGAGTTTTTATTTCACCCCTTAAAAAATGAAGTTTTCCTAATCGACTTGTGTCGTCTTGTTGTAACAATTCAAAACGCATAATGGTTATTTTCCTTCTATGTACATAGCATCCCCATAACTATAAAAATGATAACCTTTCTCAACTGCATGGTCGTATGATTTTAGAATGGTTTCTTTATTCAAAAAAGCAGAAACTAACATCATCAATGAGGACTCAGGTAGATGGAAATTTGTGATCATAGCATCCACGATTTTGAATTCGAACCCTGGAGAAATAAAAATATCTGTAAAGCCTTTGTAATCTCTTAGCCCACCAGACATCATTAGTGACTCAAGCGCTCGGGTCACTGTGGTACCGACTGCAATAATTCTCCCTGATTTTAGGTGAGCTTGTTTAATCTGATGACACAGTGCATTGCTAACCGAAAAATATTCTTGGTGTAATTTTTTTTCAAGAATCTGCTCTTCTCTGAGGGGCATAAAAGTTCCAGCACCCACATGTAATGTAAGAAAACCAATATCAACACCATGGTCTTTTAATTCGCTAAATAATTTCTCAGTGAAATGTAAACCAGCTGTAGGCGCAGCCACAGCGCCTCGTTGACTAGCAAACACAGTTTGATAACGCTGAGTATCTTTTATATTTGGAGTTCTCTTAATGTACGGTGGAAGCGGCATTTGACCTTGGGTGTCCATCACTTCATGGATAGGTTCATCTGAGCGAATTAGAAAAAACCCTTTCACTTGGTCAATCACTTTCATGCTTATTGTGTTGCCAATAAGTAATTCAGTTTCAGCTCTTAATTTGCCATTAAATTTTACTTGTGCGAAGAAAGAATGCTCATCAATCACTCTCTCAATTAGAATCTCAATTTTTCCACCTGAGGTTTTTACCCCATAGAGCCTAGCTGGCATCACCTCAGTATTATTTAATACCAGCAAATCACCATTGTTTAAAAGCCTCGGTAAATCAGTAAACGTCCGATTAACTAAACTGCTTTCACTCACATGAAGTAATCGGCTTGCATCACGATCATCAATTGGATTCTGCGCTATAAGATGTTCCGGTAAATGAAAATAAAAATCACTGGTTTTCATTTAAACATTGTACTGAATTATAAGAATTAGAATAATCCGTTTAAGGCATAAAGATTGATAGACTGCATCTTGAACTCAAGGTATTCTTCATTAATATTAAGCCGGGATGGCGGAATTGGTAGACGCGCCGGATTCAAAATCCGGTGGGGTTAAACCCGTGAGAGTTCGAGTCTCTCTCTCGGCATAAAGAAGAAAATATTATGAAATATTGTAATCAATGTGGGGGCACTGTTCAGTCAATTACCCCAAACGGTGACACAAAACTTAGATTTGTGTGCACTGTTTGTGAATTTATTCACTATGAAAACCCAAAAATTGTTGTTGGAACTGTACCCGTTCATAATAATGAAGTGCTGTTATGCCTCAGAGCTATAGAACCCAGGAAAAATTTTTGGACTTTACCCGCTGGTTTTCTAGAGAACGGAGAAAGCTTAGCAGAAGGTGCCATCAGAGAATCTCAAGAAGAAGCCTTGTTCACACCGTCACTTGGACCCATCTTAGCTGTTGTTGATGTGGTCCATGCTGATCAAGTGCATATTTTCTTTAGAGCTAAACTAACTGATGATAATTTTGGACCAGGTGTAGAATCACTTGATGTAAAAATGTTTTCTTTAGATGATATTCCATGGGATGCAATGGCTTTTAAAACAGGTAAAATAGCCCTTAAGGCACAGATTGAAAAAGAAAAAAACGATTTTGAACCAATATATAAAACAATAGAATAACGACATAACTGAGAGATAAAGAAATAAAAGCATGACCTTTTTAGTAGGAGAAAACTGTATTAAGTGCAAACTAGGCGATTGTGTTGAAGTCTGCCCTGTTGATTGTTTTCATGAAGGCCCAAACATGTTGGTTATTAATCCTGACGAATGTATAGATTGCGCTTTATGTGAGCCTGAGTGTCCGGTTGACGCAATTTTTGCAGACGATGAAATCCCTGAAGGTCAAGAAATCTTCTTCGATTTAAATGTAGAACTTAGTGAAAAATGGCCTGTTATTTCTCATGCACCAGAACCGCCTCCAGACGCAGATGAATGGAGAGAGGTAAAAAACAAAATAAAATATCTTGAGAAATAAATCCTAGAATTATTTACCGTCTAATCTGTCTCTTAAATCAGCAGCCGACAAATAACCAACAATTATCTCCCCTGCATCAGTAACCATTGTGGGTGTACCCTGAACATTAAACATCCTACCCATATCATAATGCTGTTGCACTGGATCATTAGAACACTTTTGACTGTTAAGACTCTTGCCTTGTTTAGCTAGAGTAATTGCTTGCAGTTGATTAGCATTACACCAAACTTTTTGGGCCTTATACCAGCTTTCAGTATCAGGACCGCTTCTAGGAAAAAATATATAGCGAACCTGAATACCTTCATTCATCACTGCATCAATCTGTTGATGGAATTTTCTACAATATCCGCAGTCAATATCAGTAAATATGGTCACCGAGTGTTGATATTCAATAGGAGAAAAAATGATCATTGAACTTGAATCAAGTTCATTTAAAAATTCTATGCGAGCAATTTTGCGTTCGTTATCAGTTATATTTTCACTGGTTTGAGTGCTGTAAATATCTCCACTAAGTAAAAATTTTCCATCATCACTTATATAAAAAACTTGGGAGCCGATATGAACAGCGTAGAGACCTTCCATGGGTGAGGATTTAAGATTGACCTTAGTGCCCTCAGGAAAAAAGTCTAATAAGTCTGCTACAATTTCTTCAATCTTTTGATCGGTTGAGACCTGATAATCCACCGAGGTTTCAGGAGAATTAGATTCATCAGATTTGAGGCTTTCATGGCCTATAATAAGAGTCACAAATGCTAGGGCTGTAATTATTTTTTTCATTGTATTAGTTTACAAAAACCCTAGCCTCTTGGGTGATGTTTTTGATGAAGATCTTTTAAACGATGTTGTGCAATATGAGTGTAGATCTGTGTTGTTGATAGATCACTGTGTCCTAATAGCATTTGAACAACTCTTAGATCAGCTCCGTGATTTATCAAATGCGTAGCAAAAGCATGTCGAAGACTATGAGGAGATAAGTCACTATCAATACTAACTTTATTGGAATACTTTTTAATAATCTGCCAGAACGCTTGCCTTGAAATCGACTCAGAGGTTCTTGTTGGAAATAAATAATCGGATTGCCGTTCTCCTAAAATTTCTATAATTGGGCCGTTTAAATATCTCTTAAGCCAGCGTTTTGCAATTGATCCCATAGGCACTAATCGTTCTTTACTGCCCTTACCCATAACTCTTATATAACCTTGATTAAGATTTAGATTGCCTTGTTTTAAGGTTATTAATTCTGAGACTCTCAATCCAGTTGCATAGAGTAGCTCCAACATTGTCCGGTCCCTAAACCCTAGCGGCTTCTTAGTATTGGGTGCCTTTATTAAGCGAATAACTTGCTCTTCTGATAAAAGTTTTGGTAAGGTTTTTCCTATTTTTGGCATGGAAATTTTCTCAGTGGGATTGCTTGAAATTATCTCCTGTTGAAAAAGGTAACCATAAAATCTTCTATAGGACGATAACATTCTAGCTGAGGTTCTACTGCTGCATCCTGAATTAGCTTTATAGGTTATAAAATCAAGTAAATCAGCACGTGAAATATTATCAATTGTTAGTCGCTTTTTCTCAGCCCATTGGCTTAAAATCTTTAAATCTGATCGATAAGCACTAAGAGTGGCCTTAGACAATCCTTGCTCAAGCCAAATAGAATCTATGAACCGGTCTATGATCAGGTTTGCACTAGAATTATTATCCTCAGATGTTTTCATTGATCAGATTTGTGTATTATGTTGACTTTAATATACACAATATAAGAAAAACCATGAAAAGTGTTTCTATATATTTATTTGGCTCATGGGCTTGGCTTGTTTTTTCTGTGGTTCTCTTAGTGATGGTCTGCTGTTTTCCTTTTACTCGGACTGTTGCCTCCACAAGAAAACTAGCTAAAAATTGTTCGGCTGCAATTATTAAATTAATTGGCATCGAATTAATAGTGGAAGGCTCAGAGAATTTAGTTGATGAACCATCGGTGCTGGTTGCTAATCATGCCAGTTATACTGACCCAATGATTCTTCAGGCCGCCTTGCCATCTCACTATGCTTATGTTGCTAAAAAAGAGCTCAAACACATCCCATTTGCCGTCTATGTGTTAGGAAAAATGGGTACCCATTTAGTGGACAGAAGAGATGCAAAAGAAGGGGCTAATGATTTTAAGAAAATCATGCAAAGCAACAAAGACAAGGATTCCATTATCTTTTTCCCTGAAGCAACTTTTTTGAAAGAAAAAGGCCTTTTAAAATTCAAAAAAGGTGCATTTCTCACAGCAATAAAGAATCAAGTTCCTATAATTCCAGTAACGTTAAATGGAACCAGAGAGCTGCTGACATCAGAAAGCTGGTTGCCAAAAAAAGTCACCTTATCAGTTAAAATACATTCGCCCATTTATACGTCAGATGACTCAATTAATGCTCAAGATTTATCAGACGCAGCAAGAGAAATGATATTAAGTAGCTTGGATGAGCCTGACTTAAATCATCGATCTTTTTCTTAGACTAACGGCCTTGACGATCTGAAACATACTCTATCCATGCCTCTGCGTTTCTTTTATTACCATCCGTTCCAACTTCAATTGCTTGGGTAAAAGAATCAATGGCCTCATCAAACTCACCCAGTTCAGTGTGGGCCATGCCTCTTAAGATATAAACATCACCAGGGTTCTCAAGCTCCTGATCTTGAAGAGCCATGGCTACTGCGTCTTTAATTCCAGACCAATCACCCTTCTCATTAAGCAACATGGCTTTTTGAATATACAAGGTTCCATCTTTTAACATTGAAGCTAAAGCATCTATAATCTCAATAGCTTGATCAAATTCTCTGGCAGAAGTCCATGCCCCTAGGAGTAATCTAAGATTTTCCTCATTTTTTTC
>CAUZCF010000018.1:0-12278 GCA_963578425.1 Gammaproteobacteria bacterium
CAGACCTAATGTGGGTAAATCAACGTTCATTAATGGTCTACTGAAAGAGGAACGACTGCTGACTGAAAATCAACCAGGCACAACACGAGACACTATTCACATTGATTATCAGTTTGGTAATCAGGACTTAATTTTGATTGATACTGCAGGTATAAGACGCAAAAAGAAGGTTGGAGAGGCGATCGAAAAATTTAGTATTGTCAAAGCATTGCAAGCACTAGATTTATCCGATGCTGTGATCGTCATGATTGATGGGGATGAAGGCATTACTGACCAAGATCTTTCATTAATTGGCTTAGTGTTGAACTCTGGCCGTGCCTTTATAATTACGATCAATAAATATGATTTATTGGATGAGGCAGCGAAAGAAATGGTTGATCGTCAAATTAAGAGGAAACTAAAATTTGCTGCTTATGTGGATGTTCAATTTATCTCAGCATTAAAAAGACAACACCTTAAACAAACAATGAATGGAGTCTTGGCAGCCGCTAAGAATGCAATGCGAACTGTGCCTACCTCAGAATTGTCTAGTTTAATTGAAAAACTTATGGAAACTGATCCGCCTCCTTATGTTCAAGGACGCAGGATAAAACTAAAGTATGCCCATCAAGGAGGTATTCAACCACCGACATTTATTATTTATGGGAATCAAACTAAAAAATTAAGAGACAACTATAAAAAATTTATTGAGAGTCGGATTAGATCTTATTTTTCCTTTATGGGAACACCAATCCAATTATTTTTTAAAGACAGTAAAAACCCTTTTGCAGACAGGAAAAATAAACTCTCACATCGACAGTGGAAGAAAAGAAGACGTGTTATTCGTTTACGTAAAAAAAGATCCTAACTCTTTTTTTTAATATCTGTGACATAAGATTTAAAAGACCCATCTTGCATACGGGTGGTCAATTTCGAACCTTTGTTTATGGCACTCAAAGATTTGACGTGTTGCCCCGTTTGATCATCAGTTACATACGCATAACCTCTAGAGAGAGCCTGTAGTGGGGATATGCCATCTAGTTTTGCCATAGCGATTGAAAATTGTTGTTGTTGTTTATTAAAAACTTGTTGTGTGAATAATGACAAATGATGATGAACTTCCTTGAGATCTCGAGACATTGAATCGATAGTAAATTTTGGGTTCTGCATAGCCAGTGCATTGATTTTATTATTTAAGCTTGAGTGCAAAATATTGATGTAGGTGTTGGGCATGGTCTGAATTTTCTGTTGCAGTGCATCCAGTCTTTGGTTGTGTTGTTGCAATTGTGTTTTAGGGTGATTTTCTTCAAGTTTTATTTGATCTTGCATTAAAACATTGTGGAGCTTTTTTAGCATTAAGCTGAAGGCCTGAGTGATTTGTCTTGAAAGGGCTGTGAAGGCGTTAATAAGCTCAGTTGCTTCAGGCAAAATCATTTCAGCAGCCCCAGTAGGGGTAGGAGCTCTAAGATCAGAGACCATGTCGGCTATGGTCGTATCTGTTTCATGACCAATACCGGTAATAATAGGAATGCTTGATGCAAATATAGCCCGCGCAACCTCTTCTTCATTGAAGCACCATAAATCTTCTAGTGACCCCCCGCCTCTTGCAAGAATGATCACTGAGCATTCGTCTCGATGATTGGCTACATCAATAGCTTGGCATATCTGTTTTGTGGCTTCTTGACCTTGAACTAGGGTAGGGTAGACCAGCAATTCTACCAAGTTAAAGCGTCGTTTTATGGTCTTAAAAATATCTTGAATGGCCGCACTTTTAGGTGAAGAAATAATGCCAATTTTTGTGGGTATAGAGGGGAGAGTTTGTTTATGAATGGATTCAAATAAGCCCTCAGCTTCAAGCGTCTTTTTTAACAATTCAAATTTTTGCCTAAGTAACCCCTCACCAGCTTGTTCAGCGTATTCAACGATTAACTGGTATTCTCCTCTGGCTTGATAAAGACCCACCTTAACTTTAGCTAAAATATATTGTCCGTCCTGCAACTCAAAATTAAGAGATTGATTTTGTAGTCTAAACATTGCGCAACGAACACTGGATGTTGGGTCTTTTAAAGAAAAATAACTGTGACCAGCTGCTGACTTCATGTAGTTAGAAATCTCTCCTTCAATCCAGACGATGCCAAAATTTATGCCCAGCAGCGAAGCCACTTCATCATTTAATTCTGAGACACTGTAGATGTGTTCTTGTAATATATCTGAATCCATAGATGTCTCTAATTGTACAAGAAAGCAGACCTTAACGGGTTTACTAATTGAACCATCCGTGTAGAATGCCTTTGACAAATCCATGGTGATAAATGGAGCTGTTAAATGACCATAGAAAAACTCGCACTAACCTTTGATGATGTTCTACTTAAACCGAATTACTCGGATGTGTTACCCCGCGAGACTGATTTATCAACAAAACTAACTCGTCACCTCAATATTAATATCCCTTTGCTTTCAGCGGCCATGGATACAGTGACAGAGTTTCAACTCGCCATCGCCATTGCTCAAGAGGGCGGTATTGGTGTGGTGCATAAGAATTTAAGTGTTGAAGATCAAGCTGGCCAAGTGAATAGAGTTAAAAAATTTGAAAGTGGCGTGATTACCGATCCCATCACTGTTGCGCCTGATATCACTATTCGTGAGGTGCTTGAAATCACTAAAAAGAATAATATTTCTGGAGTACCGGTGGTACAAAACGACGAGACGGTAGGGATTGTGACCAATCGAGATCTAAGGTATGAAAACAAATTGGATGCTTTAGTGAGCAGTGTGATGACCCCTAAAGAGGATTTAATCACAGTTAAGGAAGGTGAAGAAAAAGAAGAAGTTTTAAGACTCTTGCACCATCACAGGATTGAGAAAGTATTGGTGGTTGACGATAGCTTCAAACTTAAGGGCATGATTACTGCCAAGGATTTTCAGAAAGCCACTGATTTCCCATTGGCCTCTAAGGATGACAACGGGGCATTAATAGTTGCAGCCGCTGTCGGTGTTGAAGGCGATTCAACTGATCGAGTTGAAGCATTGCATAAAGCCGGTGTGGATGTCATTGTCATTGATACGGCTCATGCACACACTAAAAGCGTCATTGAAAAGATCAAAGCCATTAAAACCCAATACCCTGAGCTACAAGTTATTGTCGGCAACATTGTGACCGCGGAAGCAGCTATAGCACTGGCTGAAGCTGGTGCTGATGCGGTCAAAGTGGGCATTGGCCCAGGATCAATTTGCACCACAAGAATTATTGCCGGTGTTGGCATGCCACAAATCACTGCTATCTGTGATGTCGCTGAAGCACTTAAGGGCAAAGGTATCCCTATTATCTCAGACGGAGGAATTCGTTATTCAGGTGATATTGCTAAGGCCATTGCAGCCGGAGCTGACAGCATTATGGTGGGTGGCTTATTTGCCGGCACTGAAGAATCACCTGGTGAAGTAGAGCTTTATCAAGGCAGAAGTTTTAAGTCTTATCGTGGTATGGGTTCTCTTGGCGCCATGGCAGAGAAGCACGGGTCTAAGGACAGATACTTTCAAGGCGATGTTGAAGCCGCTGATAAATTAGTGCCTGAAGGCATAGAGGGTAGAGTTCCATTTAAAGGCAGCCTAACTCAAATCGTTGAACAATTAATTGGCGGCTTAAGGCAATCCATGGGTTACACGGGTTGTAACAATATAGAAGAGCTTCAAACCAAGACTGAGTTTGTTCGTATTACTGATGCTGGGAGAAAAGAGAATCATGTTCATGATGTCAGTATTACTAAAGAACCGCCTAATTATTCTGTCGATTAATGACACTTGACGCCGAAAAAATATTAATTCTTGATTTCGGTTCACAATACACACAACTAATCGCCCGCAGGGTCAGGGAAGCTGGTGTTTACAGCGAGATTTATGCAGGCGACATCGATCACCAATCAATCAGTGATTTCAACCCAACAGGAATTATTCTTTCGGGTGGACCTGAGTCTGCCTTTTCTGATGATTCTCCTAAAGCAGCCGCTGAAATTTTTTCCATGGGCGTTCCTATTTTAGGAATCTGTTATGGAATGCAAACCATGACTGAGCAATTGGGTGGCCATGTTCAATCGTCTTCGCATCGTGAGTTTGGTTATGCTGAGGTGTCTATTAAAACATCAAATAGGCTGTTCAATGGGATTGAGGTAAGCCAAGATTGTCTGCAAGTATGGATGAGTCATGGCGATAGAGTAGAGACGTTACCCGAAGGGTTCGAGATTATTGGTAAAAGCGATAGTTCACCAATGGCTGCAATGGCTAATGATGAAAAATTATTTTTTGGATTGCAATTCCATCCAGAAGTGACTCACACCAATAAAGGGCAAATTATTATTGAAAATTTTGTCCATCAGATTTGTGGATGTGGCAGTGAATGGACAGCAGGCAATATAATAGAGAATGACATCAACAATATCCGTGAAGAGGTTGGGGATGACCAGGTACTGTTAGGCTTATCAGGAGGTGTTGACTCTTCGGTGGTGGCTGCATTACTCAATAGGGCTATAGGTGAGCAACTGACTTGTATTTTTGTGGATAACGGCCTATTAAGATTAAATGAAGGCGATCAAGTCATGGAAGTATTTTCAACTCACATGAATTTAAATGTTATCCGTGTGGATGCTGAAGAGCTTTTTCTAACTAAACTTCAAGGAGTAGAAGATCCAGAAGAGAAACGAAAAATAATAGGCAATACTTTTATTGAAGTTTTCGAAGAAGAAGCATCTAAATTAGTCAATGTTAAATGGCTAGCTCAAGGAACTATTTATCCAGATGTTATTGAGTCAGCTGGAGCAAAAACAGGAAAAGCCCATGTCATAAAATCACATCATAATGTTGCCGGTTTGCCTGAGGATATGACATTAAAGCTGATAGAACCACTTAGGGACCTCTTCAAGGATGAGGTAAGAGTCATAGGTAAAGAATTAGATTTACCTCCAGAGTTAGTCGATCGTCATCCTTTCCCAGGACCTGGACTTGGCGTTAGGATATTAGGTGAAGTGAAAAAGGAGTTTGCTGATCTTTTAAGACAAGCTGATTCAATTTTCATTGAAGAGTTGGTAACAAACAATCTTTATCATGATGTTAGTCAAGCATTTGCAGTTTTTTTACCTGTAAGGTCAGTTGGAGTGATGGGGGACGGAAGAAAGTATGATTATGTTATTGCATTAAGAGCAGTTGAAACAGCTGACTTTATGACTGCTAATTGGGCTAAGCTGCCTTATGACTTTTTAGATCATGTTTCTAGAAGAATTATTAATGAAATTGATGGAATTTCTAGAGTGACTTATGATATTTCAGGCAAACCACCAGCTACTATTGAGTGGGAATGAATAGAAAAAGCTATAGAGCGTTAGTGTTATTACTTTTAACTATTGTCTATGGCTTTAACTTTATTGATCGCCAAATAGTTGGTATTCTCGCTCCTTTTATTCAAGCAGATCTAGGCTTAACGAACACACAATTAGGCTTACTCATAGGCTTAGCTTTTGCAGTTCTTTACACAACCGTTGCAATTCCTATTGCTTGGTTGGCTGATAAATACAATAGGGTGAATATATTATCGATTGCATTAGCTACATGGAGCGGTTTCACAGCACTTACTGGCTTGGCAAATAATTTTTTACAGATAGCTATTGCGCGAATGGGAGTTGGTATTGGAGAGGCTGGTGGAAGCCCGCCATCCCATTCAATTATTTCTGATATGTATTCAAAAGAAGAAAGAGCAAGCGCTCTTGGTGTTTATTCTATGGGGATACCTTTAGGAATAATGGCTGCTTATTTTGCGACCGCAGCACTTTTGGGAAGCTCAAATGAAGATGTAGATTGGCGACGAATCTTTATTTTTCTTGGTCTCACTGGGATAGCCCTTGCTGTTTTGGTTAGATTAATTTTAAGAGAGCCAGTAAGGGGAGCAATGGAGCTCTATGAAAAAGTTGAAATAGCTCAACCGCCATTTTCAGAATCACTAAGAACCCTTTTAAAAATTCCTGCATGGTGGGCTATGTGTTTTGGAATAGCCTTTGGTTCGTTTGCATCATATGCCACTGCAGCTTTTCATACGAAGTTTTTAATTGCTTTAGATCCTGCATTTAATTTTCAAACACTAGTAATTATTTTAGGAATAATAAATGGCATAGCTTATGTTGGAGGTACTTTTTTTGGAGCAAAACTTGCTGATAAATGGGCACAAAGAGATATTCGAGCCTATGGATGGTTGCCTGCTATAGCAATTTCCTTATGTCTGCCAATTGGCATTATCAGTTATTGGGTTGATTCAGTAGAAATGAACCTTTTTTGGAGTACTCTATTTTTAGTTTTTATTGGGGTTTACTTAGGCCCAAGTTTCGCTATTGCTCAAACTTTAGCACCAATCAAAATGCGTGCCATGTCTACAGCTTTATTTTTCTTTATCTTAAATATGGTTGCTCTTGGAGGAGGCCCAACTTTTGCAGGTTGGCTTATAGATGTCTTTAAAGAAAATTATAATGACTTAGAATCAATGAGATATGCAATGTCAGTTACTTTTTGTATTTTCATTCCATCGGTTATAAGCTTTCTTATTGTTGCTAGAGTTTTACCTAAAGATTGGGATGCTGCTGATAAACGAAATCTCGAATCAACAAAATCTTAATTTAAAAATATATTACGTAACTATTGAGTGGGAGTAGTTAAAAAAAGTGATGACCAAATACATAAGCTATTTGTTGGTAATCATTTTACTTATTGCATGCTCTGAAGAGGAAGACATTATCATTAGTGATACTGTTATGTCGCCAGAATTTCAAATTGGTACAGAAATAATTCAATTAAAGTCTATTACTAATCCGGATAGGAATGCATATTTTGGAGATCTACATGTTCACACAGAAAATTCTTTTGATGCTTATAGTTTTGGAACAATTAATTCTCCTACTGATGCATATCGATATGCTCGCGGGCAAGCAATCCCACATCCTACAGGATTTCAAATACAACTGAGCCAACCACTTGATTTTTATGCTGTGACTGATCATGCATTGTTTCTGGGCTTGCTTAAGGAGGCAGCTAACACAAGCTCTAAATTTTCTCGTTATGACTTAGCAAAACCTTTTCATGATCTTAATGCTTCTGTAGACAGTGGATTAATTTCAGTCATAAAGAGGAGTAATCTTTTTAGGCCTTTTGGAATAGAGATTCGAGAAGGTTTGGATCAGGGCATTATTGATCAATCTTTAGTAGATGAAGTCAGTAGAACTGTTTGGCAAGAGACTATTAAGGCTGCGGACCATGCATATGTTCCCGGTACTTTTACTACTTTTGCTGGCTATGAATATACATCAGGAAGCGCTTCACCCATCCTCAACACTTTGCATCGCAATGTAATATTTCGTGATACAAAGAACTTGCCTGCTATGCTTTTTTCTAGAGTTGATAGTCAAGATCCAGAAAAGTTATGGGACTGGATGGATAGACTCAGAGCCAAAGGAGTGGAAAGTTTAGCTATTCCACATAACTCAAACCTTTCAGGTGGCCTTATGTTTATGTTGAATGATTTCAATGGAGTTGCAATAGATCAAGATTACGCCCAAAAGCGTGCTCTTAATGAGCCATTAACAGAAATAACTCAGGTCAAAGGAACTTCAGAAACCCATCCTTTTTTATCAAAAAATGATGAATGGGCAAGTTTTGAAACTGGTAATCGCTCTATAGATAATCCAAAAGGAAGCTATGTCAGAAATGCATACTTGAGAGGTTTGGCCCTGGCTGAACAAGGCATCACCAACCCCTATAAGTTTGGACTCATAGGCTCAAGCGACGCCCACATTGGTGGTGGCTCTGACAATGAAGAAGTGTATTTTTCTAAAATAGGTATTTTAGATGGCACAGCTGAGTTGCGAGGGTCTATTCCGTTCAATCGATTTTATGGAACCATTTTAAAATTAATTAGACCCAATGCAATTAATGAAGTGGATGGAAAAAATTATCTGGCGTTTAGCAGTCGATTAATTCATTGGTCCGCCTCCGGTCTTGCAGGGGTGTGGGCTGAAGAAAATACTCGAGAATCAATTTACGATGCTTTTAGACGTAAAGAAACATTTGGTACCAGTGGTCCAAGAATTAAAGTTCGATTCTTTGCTGGATATGGACTAGCCAATGCACAATTAAACAGTCTAAATCTTGTTAGTGAGCTCTATAAGAGAGCCACATCTATGGGTGGAACATTAAAAGCAGAAGGTGAAGAAGAACCAGTCTTCTTGGTTTGGGCCATTTCTGATGCATTAGGAGCTCCGCTTCAACGAACTCAAATTATAAAAGGATGGTTAGAGGACGGAGAGCACCAAGAGAAAGTTTATGATGTGTCTTGCTCTGATGGGCTTAAGGTAAATTCACAAACTCATCGTTGTCCAGATAATAGGGCTCGTGTAAATCTTAATGATTGTTCATATGACAAAGATGTAGGAGCAAGCGAGCTTAAAAGTCTCTGGCAAGATCCTGATTTCAGAGCTGGTCAGGAAGCTTTCTACTACGTAAGGGTCCTTGAAAATCCTGTCTGCAGATGGTCAACTTGGGATGCTATTAGAAATGGTGAAAAACCTAGGTCTGACTTGCAGTCAACCATTCAAGAAAGAGCTTGGACTTCTCCTATTTGGTATACAAAAGGAGTTTAGTCAGATCTTTGAGCTATATATAGAAATAAGTTTATACTACAAAAAAATATAGGAAAAATAATATGCCAGCACGTTTAGGAAATTTTTTAATTTTTGTTGTTCTTACAATAATTACTATAGGACTTTATCCGTTGTTCTTTTTTGTAACAAGACAACAAGAAACAGTAGAACTTTTGAAAGATATCAAAGAAGAATTAAAGAAATCATAAAATGAGAGATTTAATTTCATGAATAAAAAGACTGACACATATTTGACACAGTCGTTTTTATCCCTCTGTATCCCTTATTATATAAGGGTTTCAGAAGTGTCTACTATTGAGTGGGAGTGAAATGAGAATTTGCATAATATTTGGACATCATAATACACAGAATTCTTTTAATGCAGCAGTCAGAGATACGTTTATTGATGAAGCAAAAAAAAATGGTCATGATATTGATTTGATTAATCTTTTTAACGAAGAACAACAACTTCCTTTTTATAGAAGTGACATCAACCCTCCACCAGAACTAGTCTTAGAATATAGAAAAAGACTTGAAGATGCAGATGCTATGTTTTTAATGGGTGCATGTCATAATTTACGAATGAATGTAATTATTGAAAATTGGATTGATTGGGTTTTACATCCAAAGTGGTTTTTTTCATATAGGTCTTATTTACCTGAAAGTAAATTTTTTGGAAATTATGGTTATCCTGTTCCTGGAGCAATGAAAAATAAAATTGGAATAGTTTCAATGACCTATGGAGGACCTATGTTAAGTTATTTTAATTTTTCCTTATTTGATAATATTCCCTACAGGAGATTAAAAAAATCAGTTTTCCAGTTGGGAGGATTAAAAACAAAGTACTTAAGGTTTTACTCTGTTTTGCCAAACATGAGTAATACAGCTTTTGAGAGGCATATGACAAGAGTAAGAAAATTTGCACGAAATTTTAGAAAATGAGAACTATCTAATATCTCGGATAGCCCTTCCTGGTAAATGCCGGAAAAAAAACACAAGGGCTATCAGAAAAGCCGCAAGCTCAGCCAATGGAATAGCAGCAACGAATCGATAATCAGAGACAAGCAAGTAAAGAGTAATCAAAAATGCCGTCGGAAAAATCAAGCTACGGCAAAGGGCAACCATACCAGACTGAAACGGCAGATGGATAGCGGTTAGGTATCCTGAGATCAACATGTTTATACCTGCGAATAAAAATATGGGCCAAACATAGGTAACAAACTCTAAGGCCATAGCGACCATCTCCTCACTGTCTTCACCATCAACAAAAATAGAGATAAGGGCTTCACCAAAACTCAAAACAATTATTATAAAAATAGAACTCAAGACAAATATACTGATGCAAGCCGTCTTTAAGAATGCCACCATACGCAGAGCATTGCGTGCTCCAAAATTTTGGGAAACCATCACCTGTATTGTGTCGGAGATTGAAAAAAACATCATAAATCCAAGCATCAAGACATAGTTCACCACAGTAATCGCCGCCACGCCCACCACCCCAAAACGCTGCAATAGCATCCAGTTGAAGATAAGTGTGATGATGCCACCTGAGATTTCATTAATAAACTCAGAGATGCCATTATAGGCAGCTTGAAGCACTTCCTTCCAGTCGTTTTGCCTAACACTAAATTCCATTGTCCTATCTGGACTAATGAAATAGATCATCATCACCAACATAGGAAGCGCTTGAGAGATACCCGTCGCAAATGCTGCACCACGTAACCCAAAATCTAGTACTCCAATGAACAGATAATCCAAAAGTATATTTACCAGGGCACCTATAGCCAGTGCAACAGCGACAAGATTGGGAAACCCATCCAAGCGAATAAAAAAATACATCACTATTACGATGAACTGTGCAAAAAGAAATGGCAGGATCACCCGATAGTATTCACTCATGACAGGAAACAGTTCCTCATTGGCACCGAGGCCAGCAAAAAGCTCTAACTCAAAAAAGAGCCCTAAAAAGATTGCCAACACAGCGTAGCCAGCAACAAAAATCAAAGTCTTACTAAAAATTGAGGATGCTGCTGTGTAGTTTTTTTCTCCTAAATACTTACCCGCACGAACTGAACCACCAATGGAGAGCATCATCGCAAACCCAAATAGTAATGCAGTCACCGGAATCGTAAGATTGACTGCCCCTAGGGCGGTAACACCAACATAGTTACCGATAAAAATCCCATCCACCAGGGATGCTGAGGTCATCGCAATTAAGCCAAGCATGGAGGGAATCAAATACTTAAAAAATGTAGGAACAATTTTACCATCCAACGCCAGATTCTCTCTTGTAGCCTCCATCTTCATAGCACTAAGGTTTTCCCTAAATCCTCAACTTTATTGCTACAGCCAGCGACTTTAAGAAGTATGCTATCCAGATTATTAAGCATCATCTCAAACATCAATGTGTTCAATCAAGTTCATTATTTCTTAACCTTTAATCGCTTTGGAGGTAGCCATAATAGTGATAATATTTTATTTAAGATACTTACAAAATGAAAAAACTAATAAATATGTACAAAAGCCTTACAAACTCTTTAAAAACCCCATTTAAATCAATGGTTTCAGAGGTTATATTCACTGAGTGGGAGTAAAAAGAAAAATATGAGTGAAAGGAAGCAAAAAAATAAACTATTACTGATTTTATCAGTCCTATTATTTTTATCTGGGGTTTTGCTGCCTGAACTTATCGGGTTTCTAAGTTCTGATTACAATTCAATGAGTAATTATCTTAGTGAACTCGGTGCAGTTGGGGCAGAATACTCAAGAATAATTAACTACTTCGGATTTTTACCAACTGCCTTTAGTGCATTGATTATTACACTGCTTCTTCAATCTAAATTTTCAAATACTAGATTATCTCGGACAGGGTTTTTATTGGTTGGGATCGGGATTTTTATTGGATACTTTGGTGCTTTTATTTTCCCTTGCGACTATGGTTGCCCTAGTGAGGGAAGCTTTAGTCAAACCATGCATAGCATCCTTGGGTTGATATCTTACTTGATTATTCCTGTTGGGCTTTTCGTCTTAGGAATTGGGTTGATAAAAGAACCTATGATTATTAATTCATTAACATCATTCATTGCAACTTTTGTTTTCTTGTTAGGATTTTTTATGATGCTTAACCCAAGTCAAATTGATCTATTAGGTTTCTGGCAAAGATTAGCAGATTACACAATTTTCTCATTGTTGATCTTTTTAAGTTTAAATCTAAAAAAACAAACTTAGGAAATATAAAGTAATGGGAATAATAAGATTGAAAACAATAGTTTTAATAACAGCTAGCTTATTGGTATTAGCTTCAATTATTGTTAATCAAAGAGCTAATCTCCTTATTTACTCAATGATTTCTAGTGAGTTGCCTGAGTTGTTGGAACCTAAGGATGAAGGAGGGGAAGTTACATGGTTTGATGATTATTATACGATTCAGAAAATAGATGAAAGAACATTTGCTATTGGAGAGCCAAGATATTACCAACTGAACTTTAACTACCTAATACTTGGAGATAGCAGGGCAATTATTTTTGATGCGGGTACTGGGCAGAGAGATATTCGCAGAGTTGTAGAAAGTCTTACCGATCTTCCGATAACATTTATTCCTTCACATTTGCACTATGATCACATTGGAAATGA
>CAUZCF010000019.1:0-11992 GCA_963578425.1 Gammaproteobacteria bacterium
TAACGTCTTTCAGTGTTTTCATTACTCACAATCTCTGCTCCTGTTATAAAGTAAGAAAAATGATTACACCTAAAAAGATTCGGTAGATGACAAATGGCAACATACCAATTCGATTAACAAATTCTATGAACCAGCGGATTGTTAAAAAGGCAATAATAAATGAGATAAAAACCCCTAGGAACAAAGGCAAATAGTTTATATCAATAAGCTGAGTATTAAATAATTCGATGCTTTGAAGAATAGTGGCAGCAACAATCACTGGTATCGCAAGCATAAATGAGAATTTTAAAGCCTCAACTCTTGATAAACCTAAGAACAGACCCATTGTTATGGTAATACCTGATCGAGAGGTTCCTGGAATCAAAGCGAGTATTTGAGACAGACCAATCAATAGGCCTATTAATAAGGTGAGCTGTAATACTTCATCTTTTTTTGCATGTTTTAGATCAGCAAAATAGAGAAGGATTCCAAAAAAAATGCTAGCGATAGCAATAATTGAAGGTGATCTTAAATTTTGCTCTATGAATTCATTAAACAGTCCGCCAACAATAACAATAGGAACAGTGGCAATGGTGATAATTCCAATTGGTGAATGCAGCAATGTTTGAGTACTTGAGAAATGATGTGGCTCAAACATCTGAACAATCTCAGATCTAAAGTAATAAATCACTGCGAGTAGTGTTCCAAAATGCAATGCCACATCAACTAGAAGACCTTGATCGCTCCAGCCTGACATCTGACTTATTAATATTAAATGAGCAGAACTTGATATTGGCAAGAATTCAGTTAATCCCTGTATTATTGCTAATATTATGGTTTGAATAGTTTCCATGATCACTCAAATTAAAGAGTATGACGCAAATCCTTAATTCCATCAAAATTATCTGGATTGATATTTTTATTGAGCAACATGCATTTAAATACCTCTCCCATCTGATTAGGCAATAGCAACTGTTTTACTTCTTGTGTAAGCCTCATTTTAAGACCTTCATCGATGACACTTTCAATAACACCTAAAATCTCTGCATTGATCAAAAAATCTGCTTGTGAGGTAAAAAAACCAACTTCTATATTCCGTTGCAAAGCTACATCAGCAAGTTGAGAAAAATCGACAGACGCTGAGATATCTTGGATCCCTAGATTGGATAATGGGTCCTCATGGGCAACATTTCTATAATGACAAATCATAGAACCATTGGTTCTTTCTTCATCATAATACTCCTGTCTAGAATAGCCATAATCAACAAAAAATATAGAGCCAGAACTGAGCATGGACTCAATGGTTCTAAACCAGCTTCCAAAATTAATTCTAATCTCTGAAGTGTAGCCATCTTGAAACGTCATTCCTATTTCCTTGGCGATACTGTCTACCGTATTAGATAAAATTTCATCAGCTAATCTAGGTTGTTCAATCAACTGATTATCTTCAACACTTATACCGAGTTCATAAACTTGGCCATTTTGAGACTTAAAGCGAGTGAAGGGCAGAGCATCAATTACCTCATTTGCAATAATTACTCCATCAATGGAGTCCACAGGTATAGAGTCAAGCCATACAATCTTATTGAGGGTCTTGGTGGGTAAATGAGATAGCATTGATTGCTGTCGCTGCTTAAGATCTGCACTCAATTCAAGAATATAGTAACGATCGAAATTAACCTGATAGTCATTCAATTGCGTCATGATGTCAAAAGCAAGCTTGCCTGTACCCGCACCAATCTCAATAATTGAAGGGCTCTGATAATGATCCAAGATAGGAGTAATCTGATTTGCTAATGCCATACCAAACAACTTCGAAATCTCAGGTGCGGTCGTAAAATCTCCGCTGTGACCAATTTTTTCTGCCCCTGCTGAATAATACCCAAGCCCTGGCTTATACATGACAAAATCAATAAATTCTTCAAAACTGATCCACCCGTCCCTTGTATTAATGTGTTGAATGAGTTGCTCTCTAACAAGCAAGGAGTGATCTAACGATGGATCATGATCTTTTTTCTTATCTTCAGAGTTCATATTTTTTTAGTGCCGTACAGTTAATAATTATCGCTCATGTTTGTTTTCAATTAAAATATATCTATGAACAATCATATTAATAATAAATGGGTTCTAATTACAGGTGGGGCTAAAAGAATTGGTGCAAGAATTGCTCGAACCTTACATGCTGAGGAAATGAATTTGGTTATTCATTTTAATACTTCAAGCGATGATGCCAATGAACTATGCTCTGAACTCAACTCGATTAGAAATGATTCAGCAATAGCAATTGGCTCGAATTTGACTAATCAGACCGAAGTTGAAAGTTTAATTACTAAAGTAATTGAAACAACAGGGCAATTAGATGTTTTAATCAATAATGCCTCCACTTTTTATCCCACGCCTATTGAAGATATAACTCTTGATGATTGGGATAATCTAATGGGAACAAATCTAAAAGCACCGCTTTTTTTATGCAAACATGCCGCACCTCATATAAAAAAGTCTAAGGGCTGTATCATTAATATGGTTGATATACATGCTAGCAAACCACTGAAAAATCATCCTATCTATGGTTCTGCTAAATCAGGTTTGGTAATGCTAACCAGATCATTGGCTAAAGATTTAGCGCCGGAAGTTAGAGTCAACGGTATTGCTCCTGGAATGATCTTATGGCCTGAAAATGAGCCTTCTGAAGAGATTAAACAAAAAGTTATTGACCAAATCCCGCTCAAACGATCTGGCGAACCGAATGACATTGCACAGACCGTCCTTTTCTTAATAGCACATGCTGACTATATTACTGGTCAGATTATTGCCGTTGATGGAGGTCGAGGTATTAATTCTTAAATAGACAACATTTCATGTCTTTCCATATGTGAAGAAGTTTTATCAAATGAAGACCATAATTCTTGATAGGTCACCTCTTCGATAGGATGAACACCCAAAGGGTTAATTTCAGCTAATGGACCAAGTACAAATGCATATTCTAGAATTTCATCACGTGGTAAGTTAAGCTCCTGATTAATCAAATCATCATAAAGTATTAAATCAATATCCAACGTTCTCGAATTAAACCGGCCTGTTCCAACTTCCCTCCCTGTTGAGTGTTCAATGTTATGAAGTTCAGATATGATTTTTCTTGGATTGAAATTACTGAAAGCTTTTATGACCATATTGAGAAAATTATCACCAACAAAACCAACAGCTTCTGTTTGATAAACGGAAGATAACTGTAGATCATAAAAGATCTCTCTTAATTGTTTCAGAGCATACCTTAAGTTCTTTTCTGGTTGGATATTGCTGCCTAAACTGAAATATATTTCGACTCTATGAGGCAAATCATTCATTCTTTGTGCGTTCAATGGTTAAGCTAACATTTTTTGAATCTCTTATAGCATAAGGTTTTGAGACACTTAACTTAACCCATTCAACTTTAAACTCTTCTATAATTATCTGTGCCAGATTCTCAGCTAATGTTTCGATTAATTCGAAATGATTATTTTCTGAGTATTGTTTTATTCTTTTTGCAATAGTCTTATAATCAAGCGCATCTTTAATGGAGTCGCTCTTTGCAGCAGCTTTAATATTAGTCGACATCTCCAAGTCTATTGAAACAATTTGTGGGTTTCTTTTTTCCCATTCCCAGATACCTATAATGGTTTCAACTTTTAACTCAGAAAGTTTAATCTTATCCATAAGCATTAATCTCTTCATAAATTTTATCAATGGACCATCTTGGATGAACAGTTATTTGATAATTTTCATTATGAATACCTTGTTGGAATCTATAACTACCAGTCAATGCAATCATTGCAGCATTGTCCGTACAAAACTCTAAACTAGGAAAGATGACCTCAACATTTTTTTTACGAAATGTTTTCGACATTTTAGAACGAAGTTTTTTATTGGCACCTACACCACCAGCAATAATGACAGAATCAACATTTATTTTATTTACTGCCCGATGTGTTTTTTCAACAAGGCTATCAACAATTGCCTCTTCATAAGCAAAAGCTAAGTCTGCTCTGCATTGGTCTGTGAAAAGCTCATCTAACTTTAACTGTTTGACTCTATACATCAATGATGTCTTAAGGCCACTAAAACTAAAATCCAGGTTTTTTTTATCTTTTAATAGAGGTCTCGGGAAAGTAAATGCTCCCTCTATACCAGATTCAGCTAATCTTGAAATCTCAGGGCCGCCTGGGTACGCTAAACCTAATAATTTGGCACCTTTATCAAACGCTTCTCCAGCAGCATCATCTAAGGTCTGGCCTATTATTTTGTAGTCTCCTTTTGACTCAACTTTAATGAGCAAAGTGTGCCCTCCAGATACCAGCAATGCAATGAACGGCATCTTTGCTGAATCTTGTTCTAATAATGGAGCTAATAAATGTGCCTCCATGTGATGAATGGGTACTGACGGAATCCCTAACGAAAAAGCTAAGCCATTCGCCATTACAGATCCAACCAGCAGAGCACCCGATAAACCAGGTCCTGCAGTATAAGCTATGGCATCAAGATCATTAATAGTTTTCCCAGTGTCATTAAGCAAATGGTCAACCATTGGTAATAGTTTTTTAATATGGTCTCTTGAAGCAAGTTCAGGTACAACACCACCGTATTGATTATGTAAGTCAATTTGACTAAAGACCTTATGGCCAATTAATCCTTTTTCTGAGTCATATAAAGCTGTTGCAGTTTCATCACAACTGGTTTCAATTCCTAGGATTAAAAGGGATGTCATTTTCTTTGCTTTTTCTAGGGTTAAACTGTATATTTCACGGTCTATTCAATGGATTAAGTATATATTTATTTAACTCAACTAAAAGGGATAAGTTTTGCCATTAGTTAAAGTAAAAGATAACGAATATTTCGATTATGCATTAAGACGCTTTAAACGGTCTTGTGAGAAGGCTGGTATTATCAATGAATACCGTAAAAAAGAGTTCTATGAAAAACCTACTCAAGAAAAGAAACGAAAAAAAGCAGCTGCTTCTAAACGAGAAAAAAAACGTGTTTCTAGAGAACGTAATCGCTCAAGAAGACTCTATTAACTCAAAACTTTGTCCTTACTCGAACAACTTCAAGAACACATAAACCAATCACTTCGAGAGGGTGATCGACACAAATTGAGCACCTTAAGAATGTTGATGGCGGCCATTAAACAAAAAGAAATTGATACTAGAATTGAAATT
Organism: Gammaproteobacteria bacterium; assembly: GCA_963578425.1. Classification (GTDB taxonomy): domain Bacteria; phylum Pseudomonadota; class Gammaproteobacteria; order Steroidobacterales; family UBA11654; genus CACPJA01. Next base: position 5,172 of record CAUZCF010000019.1, read on the forward strand.
ACTGTGGCTGACATCCTCTCAATCATTGAAAAACAAGTTCAACAAAGATTTGAAGCAGCTGAAATATATGAAAAGGCTGGAAGGAATGAATTGTTTGATAAGGAGATGGCTGAAGCAGAAATTCTAAAGGCTTACTTACCTGAAAAATTAAGTGAAGAAGAAGTTAGATTAATTATTTCTACTATTATCAATGAAACTGGTGCTAATACCCTTAAGGATATGGGAACAGTTATGGCTAAGTTAAAAGATCAAGCTGATGGGAAAATTAATATGAAAACTGCCAGTCAAATCGTCAAAGAATCACTGTCTTAGCCAATTTCCATTAAAACAATAAGTTCTTTTACTTTTTTCACTTTTCTGCATAGACTAAATCATCGAGTCACAAGCAAAGAATTATTAACAATTCCAATTTATGTCTGAACATATCCCTCAAGATTTTATTGATGATCTAATAGAAAGAACCGACATTTCTGAGGTTATCGGTAGAAGTCTTGAACTCAAAAATACAGGTAATGAATACAGAGCCATCTGCCCTTTTCATAACGATACAAAGCCCTCATTAACTATTGTTCCTCAAAAAGGTTTTTATCACTGCTTTGTTTGTGAAGCTAACGGAACAGCTCTGGGTTTTTTAATGGAGTATGAGCGCTTAAGCTTTGTTGAAGCTATTAAAGAATTAGCCAAAATAGTCGGGGTAACTGTACCAAAAACAAAAGAAGATAGAGTGGTTAGTAAAGAAAATAACGACTTAAAAAGCTTACTATCTCAAGTATCTAAACACTATGAAAAGAATCTTAAGGACTCAACAATTGCGATTGAGTACTTTAAAAACCGAGGTATTAATGGGGAAACAGCAAAGCATTATGCTTTAGGTTTTGCTAAAAAATCGTACAACGATATATTAAAAAAATTCGGAAAAACAGAGAAGGATAAAAAGCAGCTAGTGGCTTGTGGATTATTGACTGAAAAAGATCAGGGCGGTTATTTTGATAAATTTAGGAATCGAGTAATGTTCCCTATTAGAAACAACAGAGGTGAGGTTGTAGGCTTTGGTGGGAGAGTTATTAGTAGAGTTATTAAAGATAATGAACCTAAATATTTAAATTCTCCTGGAACAGTATTATTTAAGAAAGGGGAACTCCTTTATGGCTTATTTGAATCCAAAAAAAGTATTGCTGAAAGCAACAGTGCCGTTATTGTAGAAGGGTATACAGATGTCATTGGACTGTACCAATTTGGAGTAGGCAATTCCTTGGCTACTCTTGGCACTGCAACTACAGAAAACCATATTAATAAAGTTTTTAGAATATCTGATCAGATCATTTTTTGTTTTGACGGCGATGATGCAGGAAAAAAGGCTGCAGAGAAAGCAATGAAACTATGTCTACCACTAGTTAGAAAAAATAAGGAAGCTTATTTTCTAATCCTTGAAGACGAAGACCCGGATGAATTTATCAGAAAACATGGACATGAACAGTTTGAAGCTCGCTTAGCAACAGCAAAATCTACAGAAGAATTTTTAATTAATATTTGTAATCAAAATTCTGATATCAATTCAGTTAAAGGCAAAGCCAATGCAGTTGAAAACGCTATGGCAATGGTTAACACAATACAAGACGGTATTTATAAAGATCTAATGATAAAAAAAATAGCGTCAGAATATAACTTAAGTTTCGAAAAACTTGTCAACTACGCTCCCAGTAAAAAAATTACTAGCAAAGCCACAAGAACTGATATTCAGAGAAATAAGCCAGCGTATTTAAAGAATCGACCTAGCCTCATTAATCAGGCAATCCGAATATTACTGCATAAACCAGAACTTGGAAAAACTATTGATCTAAACAATCAATTTAAACATCTTGATCAAAAAGGGGTTAGCATCCTTAGAGAAATCATACAATTAATACATACAAAAGATTCAATCAAATTAGCGACGATTATAGAGCATTTTCAAGATCAGAAATTACAACGCTATCTAAGTAAACTGGCTAAGGATGAAGGTTTAATTAATAAAAATGAAATGTTAAGTGAATTTAATGACATAACTCAAAGATTAAATATTCAGGACCTAAGAAAGGAGTTAACGATCCTCATTGAACAGGCGAAAAATAAATCTCTCAATGATCAAGATGCAAGCAGGCTAAAGGAGCTATCAAAAAATATAAAATAAAATAACTATATGAAACAAATAGATATATAATAACCGACCAATTTTTAATCAAAACATATCATGGCAAAGAAAATTATTAAAGTAGCATTAAAAGTAAAGAAACCAAAGGCAGAAGATGGTAATAAGCGACCAATTGATTTTGAAGAATTAATTGATGTTGAGGAAATTGAGTCAGTTTTGGGTGGAGACAAAGGTGAAGAAATTGAGTCTTCAGAAAAAGAGAAAACACCGTTTCAAATTCTCTTAGAAAAAGGAAAAAATGATGGATTTATAACCTATGCTGAACTTAATGAGAATTTACCTGAAGGAATTATTGAAGCCGATCGACTTGATGAGATAGTGGAAATGATTAGTGATCTCGGCATAGTCGTTCAAGAGCATGCCCCTAAGTCGGAGGAACTAGCTGCTAATCAAGCAAATCAAGATGCGATTAACCCAATAGAAAATGAAATTGGAAAAACAACTGATCCGGTCAGAATGTATATGAGAGAAATGGGGACTATAGAATTGCTTGATAGACAAGGTGAAATTGTTATTGCTAAGAAAATAGAAAATGGAAACAAAAAAATACAACAAACACTAGCTTCATTTATTCCAGTTCTTCAATTCATACAAGAACGATACCAAACAATCTTGGAAGACATTAGAACCCAAGAAGATAAAGATGAAACCAAATTTTTAGAAATTTTTACAGATTTTGCTTTTGAAAATGATGACATTATTGAAATTAATTCTGACAAAGAGACTGTTGAAGTAGTAATTGATGTAAAAGCTATAGAAAAAGAAATCAAAAAACTCAACCGTCAATGCATTAGATTAATCAAACTTATTGATGAAAAGAGTGATGATGCAAAAATTGAGAAGACACTCCAGGCCAACATAGACACCCTAATGGGTATAAAAATTGCACCAAAACTTTTCGATATCTTGCAAAGAATTATTATTGCTTACATGGATGAAATTAAACGATTTGAAAGAGAGATTAGAGACATAGTCGTTGAAACAGCTGGTGTGTCTATGGATGAATTTAGGAAAACATTCATTGGCAACGAAACAAAATTAACTTGGATTGATAAATACATTAGAGCAAAAAGGAAATACTCATCTATTCTTAATAGAAATAAATCAAAAATTGTTGCTAATCAAAAGAAATTGGCAAAATTAGAAAGATCATCTCATCTTTCTATCCAAGGGATAAAAGACATTAATAGGCAATTAAATATGGGCCGCATTCGAGCAGATCGTGCAAAAAAAGAAATGGTAGAAGCAAACCTCAGATTAGTTATCTCAATTGCAAAAAAATATACAAACAGAGGGCTTCAATTCCTGGACTTAATTCAAGAAGGTAATATTGGATTAATGAAGGCAGTGGATAAATTTGAATACAGAAGAGGTTATAAATTTTCAACTTATGCCACTTGGTGGATTAGGCAAGCTATTACTCGTTCCATTGCAGATCAAGCAAGAACCATTCGTATCCCTGTGCACATGATTGAGACCATCAATAAGCTCAATAGAATTCAACGACAAATGATTCAGCAAAAAGGCAGAGAACCAAGCGTTGAAGAATTATCTGAAAAAATGGAAATGCCAATTTCTAGAATAAGGAAAGTTCTTAAGATCTCAAGAGAACCTATTTCTATGGAAACGCCAATAGGTGATGATGATGATTCATACTTAGGAGATTTCATTGAAGATACCACTATAGACCAACCAGATGGTGCAGCCACTAAGTCAGGTTTAAAAGAAAGCACAGTTGGTATTCTTGAAAGTCTTACCCCAAGAGAAGCTAAAGTTCTAAGAATGAGGTTTGGTATCCATATGAACACTGACCATACTCTTGAAGAGGTTGGCAAACAATTTGATGTAACTCGTGAAAGAATTAGACAAATTGAAGCCAAAGCACTCAGAAAACTAAGGCACCCTTCCCGAAGCGAGAAGCTTAAGAGTTTCTTGAATGATAGTTAGTTTGATCCCTTAATAAGTTCTATATATTCAATAAAACAAAGGACCTGTAGCTCAGTTGGTTAGAGCAGTGGACTCATAATACTATGGTCTTATCCCTTGTATCCTCTTATTCTATTGATATTTAGCAGTTCTTTAGATTTCTTGGTGAACCTATGGTGAACCTAAGATTGTGTCATTATTGGAATAAATTAATTAATGTTTCAACACCGCCGGGCCAGACAAGTGTTCCGATGAGTATCATTAAAAAGAACAACATTCCTGCAATTTTAATTACATCAATTATATTTTCTTTCAATTTATCCATAACAGTAACCCTACTTTGTGGTCAGTTTGCTGTAAAGGATTATTACCGTCAGCACTTGTGTTTTCTTTCTTATCAGGCCTACGCAGGATGCCATAGCCCCTACTCCTAATATAATATAGTGGCCGAATACTTTTAGGAGGTTTTGATTGTCAACCAGATTAGCAATTAGGTGGTCTGCATGATGGCCTATTAACTTCTTTTGTTGTTCGCTCTTCATGCTGCCTATTATTATCCATCCCTCGCCATTGTGGCGGCAGCGACTGATGGCGTTCTGATTGAGGCAATAGCAAATTACAGGTTTTCATTGATTCATTATAGTCAGAATCATTTTGAGTCATAATGCTTGCTATAGCTTTACACTCTTTAAAGTCATTTCCTTCATAGACCATATCTTCTGCCCAACCATTAAAGCTGAACAGTAGTGCTGATATGAGGATGAGGCGTTTCATATTAGTCATAGCCATATCGCAATTATAGTCAGAACAACTGCCAAAATTGCTAGGAGAATTGTATTATTCAGCTTATTCATTTGCTTAAACAATAAAGAAAACGATAAACAGAATCAATACTAGAGCCATTGATAACACGGAAATAAGAACTTTCTGGCTTTTGCTTATAGGTTTTTGGTGAGTCATTCCTAACTCATTATTTTTTTCTACTACCTCTTCCGCCAACTTGTTCTCTTCATCTTTCATACCTAAATCCTACAACAAACCTCAGTCAAGATTCACAAATTGTTGATTGTGGGAGAAGGAGGCGCTTCATTTATTCCTATTCATTTGTCCTAACTTTAAAGTAATCTCTCCCATCAATCTAGGTGAGAAGATACCTGCTATCAGGAAAGACCATACTAACCATTCATAAGGTGTAAAGAATCCAAGAAAGCCAATAAGGAAGAAACAGAGCATAAATATTCTACTGACATTATCAACAGGCAACCATGTGCTTAGTGCTTTTCCTGCTTCTTCTGGAGTCATCTCTTTTTCGTTTTCATTATCCATTAATTAACTATATCAGACCTGTTAAATACCACAAATATGAGTGCTATTTTAAGGCATTAAAAGGCTCTGAGAAGCAATTAATAAAAGGCTTTCAAGGGTTCATTAGACGCTAAATAAGGAGGTCTAGGAGGTGCTTATGAGGTGATTTTAGAGTATGTTAAAGTAAGTATATTAAGGGAGAATACAATGAAAAACTTACTACTCGGCATTATTGCCATTAACTTAACTTTTATATCAGCGAACTTAGCTTTGAGATCAGTGGAGCCAACTCAAGCTGAATCTCAAAGAAGCGAGTATGCCCTAAAAAGATTTATTGAGGAAAATTGCTGGGTTGAATTAAACGCTATCAAAAAAAATGCTAGTGGGGATGAATGGCTTGATATTGCGTGTTATCAAAATGATGGGTATTAATACTTCACCGAACCAGTTAAAGGAGGACTAAATGAAATGTCAGTAGAAGAGATGATGAAAAGGCTAGATGAAAATGATGAGCGCGAGAACATAAAGACAGAAGAATACGATTATTTGGAAGACTGTGTACAACTAATGAATAAGTTATTGAAGGTTGAAAGTGGGGAGAAAGAAGAACAAATTGTAAAAGATTTCTTTAATTGTTCTGATAAGGAATTTAATAATAAAGATCATGTTAAGAACACACAACCACAAATAAAGGCTTGGCAGTTTTTAAGAGCTTTATGGACAATTCGAGATTTAGTTAAGGCAGAGGCGAATAATTATGAATAAAAAAGATACAAATGATGATTGGGAAGCAACATTTGATAGTATTGTTCTTAATTCTCCTGACTTGACTAAAGATGATGTTGAATGGTTCAAAGAAGAATTTGAAAGATGTTCAAAGCTGAAAGATGAAGAAGTTCCTGTGAGAGATTGGGATATGTTTGGTAAAGTTTTTGCCTATAAGCCTAATGAAGAGTTTAGGGGATCGTATTCTAATGCAGACATTTGGTCTGCTTTTGGAGATTATTACGAAAATTATCGCTAAGCAAATAGATCAGCTTGCTCTTCTTGTAATTCTTGGAAATAAGTCTTAGAAAACCAGAACCAGTTAAAGGAGGATTGATTTTGAAAAAAATACTATTCGGCATTCTTGCCATTAGCTTAACTTTTATATCCTTCAATCTAGCACTTATGTCAGTAGAGCCAGTTCATGCTGCTCCACCTCTTGCTCCACCTGTAAATAATATTGTAACTATAGTCAGACCACCTCGAGGAATCCCGACTCCACCCAAGCCTGAACGCGATGACGGTGAATATTCTGATTATGACCATGTGAAATGTTTAGAACAAGCACGGCAGGAACCTCGTGGTGAAAAAAGGAATGATGCAAGAGTAGATTGTGCTAAATCATTAGCTGACC
>CAUZCF010000020.1:0-11944 GCA_963578425.1 Gammaproteobacteria bacterium
GGTTTTGGTTGAAGCTATCATTGTTGAATTATCAGAAACAGCGGCAAAAAACTTAGGTATAGACACCATTTTCTCAGGTTCAAATGATGGCAGCATTCCATTAGGAATTACCCGTTTTCCTGGTACCAATTCTCCTGATTTACTAGCCATTACTGGTAATGCTGTTGAAGGCGGGGATAACACCACATTGAGTACTCTTGCGACGACTTCATTATTGAATACGCAAGGTCTTGTTGCAAGTTTTGGTAACATTAATCGAGACGGGAATAGTTTTGTTGGCATCCTTAATGCCATTGCAGAAGATCAAAATTCGAATATTCTCTCAACTCCATCGATCATTGCCATGGACAATGAGCCGGCAAGCCTAATCATCGGGCAAGAAATACCGATCACTACAGGAGAAAGTTTGGGGGCAAATAACGCTAACCCATTTCGCACAACGTCAAGACAAGAGATTGGTGTAAAACTATCCATCACCCCACAAATTAATGAGGGTAATTCAGTGATTTTAGAGATCAAGCAAGAAGTGTCTGGGGTAGCCGGAGCAATAACAAGTGGCAGCGATGTCATCACTAATAAACGCTCGATAGAAACCACAGTGTTAGTGGATAATAATCAGATTATTGTTCTCGGCGGCTTGATTGATGATGATGTCCAAGAATCAATCAAGCGGGTTCCGGTGCTGGGCAGTATCCCGATTCTAGGTCGCTTGTTCAGAAGCACATCAAAGTCTGTGGTCAGAAGAAATCTTACTGTCTTTCTTCGGCCAACAATATTAGCTGATTCTAAATCTGTTAATCAAGTTTCCTTAGACAAATATAACTTTATTAAAGCAGAAGGCCTTCTCAACGAAGAGAAGCAGAAGATCATAAATCTAACGCCAGAAGACAAAGCTGAATAACTGGATCCTTGGTTATGGCACAATCGGCATCGACAACACAAAAAAGTAATTTACTACCCTACGATTATGTCAAAGCCAATCAGATCATTGCCTTAGAAGAAGCAGAGGGTTGTCGAGTTATATCCACTGCAGCCATATCCATTGAAACTTACCACGAGTTATCGAGGTACTTAAATCAAGATTTCAAGATGGAAATCTGTGACGCTGATCGTTTCGATGCACTGCTCACAGGTATTTTTAGTACCGGCAATGGTTCTGACCCATTCTCTGATGAACTTAATGAAGGATTTGATCTAAAGTCATTTGCCAACTCCATCGCTCCAACAGAGGATTTACTAAGTGGCAATGATGATGCGCCAATTATTAAATTGATTAATGGAGTCATCAGTCAGGCTATTAATCAGCGAGCCTCAGATATCCATTTCGAACCCTACGAAGATCAATTCATCGTTCGTTATCGAATTGATGGAATTTTAAAGAGAGTCCTAACACAAGACTCTAGGATTGCTCCTCTGGTTATTTCAAGGATAAAGATTATTTCAAGGCTCGACATTTCAGAAAGAAGATTACCTCAGGACGGCAGAGTGTCGTTGTCATTAGGTAAAAAGAGGGTTGACGTTAGAGTCTCTACCCTGCCTTCATCCTATGGTGAACGAATTGTTCTGCGTTTACTTGATAAGCAATCAGCACAGATTAATATCGATGATCTTGGTTTAAATGAAAAAATTTTAAGAAATTACAAAAGAACACTAGGGGCATCGGAAGGCATTATTTTAGTAACTGGCCCAACAGGCTCTGGTAAAACAACTACTTTGTATGCTGGGCTTCGATTCCTTAATGATGCCTCACAAAATATTCTCACCGTTGAAGATCCAATTGAATACACATTAAAAGGCATAGGTCAGACTCAAGTTAATATGAAAACGGGCTATGATTTTGCTAAGGGTCTGCGTTCAATGCTAAGACAAGATCCTGATATCGTCATGGTAGGAGAGGTAAGGGATCAAGAAACGGCTAGAATTGCTATCCAGTCAAGTTTAACCGGTCATTTGGTGCTATCAACCATTCACACAAACAGCGCGGTAGGTGCCATCACTCGTTTGCGAGACATGGGGATAGAATCATTTTTGCTGGCTTCAAGTTTAAAAACCATCATTTCTCAAAGATTAGCTCGACGTTTATGCCAAGAATGTAAACAGGAAACTACATTAACCACAGATTTAGCTAAGATATTTGATCTGCAATCAAATCAAACTGTTTACACCGCCTCAGGTTGTGACCATTGTGATGCATCAGGTTATTTGGGAAGAATTGCTATAGCTGAATCAATCCAAATTGATGAGCAATTAAAGAGCCTTATCCATGAAGAAGCATCAGAGCAACACATCAAGAGCTATGCTTTTAAAGACAATGCATCAATTGATGAATTAGGTCGTGACCTGCTTCTCAATGGCTTAACCTCAGCTGAAGAACTCATGAGGATCAATAACCAGAAAGAAGATGCCAGCTTATAGTTATATTGCATTTAATGCTGATGGAAAAAAACAATCAGGCTATATCAGTGCTAATTCTGAGCGTGAAGCTAGGAAATTGATCAAGGCCCTTAGCCTTACCCCAATTGGAATAGAAGAATCAACTAAAGCATTAAAAAATAAAGCACATGTCGGTTCAAAAGCATTGGTTTTAGCCACACGGCAAATGTCAACTCTCCTTGATTCTGATATTGCTCTTGATGAAGCACTTAAGATTGTCGCTGACCATGTAAGCAATCAAGAATTATCCAGTATTTTTTATGAAATTCGTGAGCAGGTTATTCAAGGGAGAAGACTAGGTCAGGCGATGATGAATTTCCCAAATGTTTTTCCTAACGCCTATGTCTCTTTAGTCGGCGCCGGTGATGCATCAGGTAAGTTAGGCTTAATGTTTAATAATCTAGCGGATTATCTTGAAGAGTCAGAACAAATAAAACAAAAGATTTTTTCAGCGTTGACTTACCCAGCTATCTTGATTGTTTTTTCTATAGGGGTCATTGTTGCGTTATTAACTTTTGTGATGCCACAAGTTGTGAGCCAGTTTATTAGAGCCGGAGTAGACTTGCCGCTTTTAACTGAAATTCTTCTAACCGTATCAAACAACATGCCGGTGATTATCATGGTGTGTTTGATGGTGTGTTTCAGTTTATTATTAATCTACCGCAAGATCCTTGCTAACCAAACAAAATTGATTGCTCTCCACAAGAGATGGTTATCTTTACCATTAATTGGTGATTTTATTTTGAAAGCTGATTTAGAAAGGTTTTCAAGCACCATGCATTTACTGCTTAATTCAGGAATTACTTTAGACACGGCCATGCAAGAATCTTCAAAAGTGGTGAATAATCAATATTTAAACCAATTAATCAATCAGGCAAACAAGGAAATTTCTGAAGGCAGGGATTTTATTGTTTCTTTAGAAGACACTTCAATATTTCCGGATATTTTTATCCAGTTAATTGCCAGCGGATATATTGCAGGTAACCTTACTGATATGTTTCAGAAAGTTTCTGAGTTTATGAAATCAGAAATTGAAGCCAGGAGGAGTATGGTCTTGTCTCTATTAGAGCCTGCAGTCATTATTATTATGGGGGGCTTTATTTTGTTGATTGTTTTAGCAATACTGATACCTATAATGCAAATGAATGCAGTAACAATAGGTTAACTATGGAACATCATAAAAAAGGATTTACACTAATCGAGTTGATGGCTGTCATTGTCATTTTGGGCATATTGACCACCATCGTGGTTATCAATGTGTCACCTTTTCTGCAACGCGCTAATTTTGAGAAAATAAGAGCTGATTTATCTCAAGTTGAGAAAGCTCTAGAAACCTATCGATTTCAGCATTATTCCTATCCCACAACTGAACAGGGTATCGAGGCTCTTTTTGTTGCTCCAAAAGACATAAAGAACCCAAATCTATACCCTCCAGATGGATATTTATCCTCAGTTCCTCAAGATCCTTGGGGCAGTGAATACCTTTACTTATTTCCAGGTCAATACTCGAAATACGATGTGTTTACTTACGGCGCAGACGCGACTGTTGGAGGAGAAGGAGACAATGCTGATGTTGGTAATTGGCAGAACAAATAAGAACGGATTTACCCTTATTGAACTTTTAGTGGTGCTTGTTATCATCGGCATTGCTTCCAGCTATATATTGTTGAACACCTCTGTCTTGAATTTTATAAAACTCCGTGACCATTCGATAGAAAATAGTTTTCAACTCCTATCTGAAGAAAGTATTCTCAGAGGTAAGACAATTTATTGGTATGCATCTAAAGCAGAACAGAAATTTTATACTCTTAATCAAAACAATCAAGCCCTAGAAGTCATAGAAATTGATGGGTTGAGTTTATTGGATAATTATAGCGATCAGACCGTTATCAGAGTAAAAACAGCAAACGGTGGAGAGTATGAGTTAGATACAGATATCAGTGAGACTCCATTGATCAGTTTTTATCCGTCCGGTCAAAATTCAGGAGCCATTATAGATATCAATGATAATGAACAATTAATAAAAATAGTTATTAGTCAAAATGGGTTTATCTCAACAAAAATTAATAGTCAATAAAGGATTCAGTTTACTCGAAGTAGCTGTGGCTTTGTTGATTTTGAGCACATCAGTTATTGCGATCTATCAATTTATCTCCTCAACACAATTGTCCTCTTACTCAATCGAAGAGCGAGTGATTGCAAGAGAGCTTGCTAATAATCGCATTGCTCTAATGCAGACCATAGATCCGCCATTAACTTCAGGCAAGCGAACAGGGTTATTAGTGATGTATGGCGATGAGTGGATCTGGGAGGAGGAGACCCACTTCATTTCAAGAGATCTTACAGAATTTTCAATAAGTATTATTAACAAATCCAAGCAAAAAAAAGTGTTTACTCGTGAGGGCTATATTGAAAGAAAATAACAAATCCAATCAAGGGTTTACATTGATTGAAGTGTTGATTTCTATAGTGATCATGACCATCATTACCATTGTTTCTACAAATATTCTTCAGTCTTCATTGTCATCGAGAGACGCTACATTTAAGGTTTTAAACCAAGTGCAGCAATTTAACTTAGTGTCGACTATGATGAGAAGAGATCTTAGGCAAGCCATCAATGTGCCTATGCGTGACTTTTATGGAAACAATTTTAATGCCACTTTTTTGTCTCCCCAAGGTTCAAATCAATTAATGTTTACCACGTTCATTCAGGATGAAGATTTAAGTGTTTCTAATGTCAGGAGAATTGAATATTTATATGATGAGAATAAATTTTTTCGTCGACAATACTATGTTGATAATCCTTATCTGAATGAAGACTATTTTCAAACGGATTTATATGAAGAAATCGATGATTTTCGTGTCAGTTTCTCTAACGGTAACAAATGGGTGAATCATTGGCCTATTGACCCCATCACTGAAAGAACGATTCCAACATTAGTTCGTATACAATTTGCAAAAGAAACCAAAACATTTGAGTGGATTATTTCACTCAATATTAATAATGTTTACCAACAATAAAGGCGTTGCCCTCATCTCAGTTCTGCTGATCGTGCTGATGCTATCAGCGATCAGTGTGTCGGTAGGAAAATATTATTTTCTTTCTTTTAAAAGAGTGGGTTATGTCGATTTCCAAAGCAATGCTATTCAATACCTTGGTAATATTGAAACCTTGGCTTTAAAGGAGGTTAAAAGAGAGTTTGAACTTTCTAATGAGTTTACTGCCAAGGACAATGTTTTGTTTGCCAACCCATTGAAGGTAGAGATAGAGAAGGGGCTATTAAGTGCTGAATTAACTGATGCTTCAAATTGTTTCAATATTAATGCTCTCTATGACCACACGGATAAGAAATACCTGCTTAATGAACGATCATTAAATGGTTTTATAAAGTTATTATCTCTTTTGGAGTATGAAGAAAATGCGATTGCATCCCTTACAGACCAAATCTTGGATTGGATCGATCCAGACAATCAACCAAGAGCCAATGGTTTAGAAGATTACTTCTACATCGGACCAATGAATACACGCAAACAATACACCTCAAAACGGTTCTTTTATGATCTTTCAGAAATAAGAAATCTACCAGCTTCAAGTTACTTTAACTGGAATACTCTAAAAGAACATGTGTGTGTGTTTCCGAATTTAGGTGGTTACACAATTAACTTAAATCAATTGGAGCCTAAAGATTCAATTTTACTGGCTTCTATCCTGCCTAATTTGAATATTGATGAGGCAGAGTCAATTATTAATCAAATTCCTAATGACGGTTTTAAGACAGCCAGAGAACTTTACAATGCTTTTCCAGGTATAGATTTCAATAAGTCGTATTTGCCGGTGAGCTTGAAAACAGATTTATTACTCGTGAGGTCTTATGTACATTTTGATGAAAACACAGCATCATCTATAATACTTATCAATTATAAAAATAATAAAGCCACAATTCTTTCCAGATTTTATAATGGCATTTAGAATTAAAATTTATTATGGCTAAGCAGTTTATTGTTCACTTGCACTCAGACTTGGTAAACGCCAAATTATACTCCTATGAGGGATCAGAATGTCAACACAAGACCACAGTAAAGTTAGGGGAACTAGCTGATTCAATCAGCTCTAATTCAGATGTAATTTTATTTCTACCGTCTTCTTTATTGTTGATGAAGCCAATGGATAAAATCAATAGTGAAAGTGATGAACTATTTAGAGCGAGATTTTTTGCAGAGAATGAAGATTCCATAATTAATAATATCTCTAGCAATTATCTTGCTTTTTCTGGGGCAATCAGTCTTTCACTTGTAGTTGATAGGAACATTATTGAGCCGATAAATAAAGCATTGAATCAACTTGGGTGTTCAATCTCAGTTTTCCCAGAGCATTTTCTTAATCATAGTTATGCTGGTGACTCTTGTCTTCTTAATGAGGGAAGATTTATTTTTGCTTTTACTGACGGGACAGGTTTCTCATGTTCACCAGATAGTTTGACCGATTACCTTGCTCTTCTATCTAAGGAGAAAAAGAACTATAAGCCAGTGTGTTTCAATATAGCCAAAGAAGCATCAACCCAAGAGTTGCATAACTTGGGAGAACATCAATCAATTAAACTTGATACATTACACTTGGAGTTTCTTCAACAGCAAAGTTCAGATTACCCAAGCCTCTTCAAATTCCAATTCTCACTGACTGGATTGCTTAGGAGACTAAGCCTTTCACGATTCGAAACAGTAATATCGATTGTCTTAATTATAGGTCTGCTGACACTTCCTTTTATTAATCTTAAACTCATGCAGATCTATGAGCAACAATACAAACAGGCCACGTTAGAAATTTTTCAAACCATCAATCCCAATACCCGTCGGGTGATTAATCCAAAAATTCAAATGAATCAGATTCTTCAATCAACTCAGTCCGAGGACAAGATGAGGATTAATCCAAGCTATCTCGGAATGCTTCAAAAGCTGAATTTAGCGGATATTAAAAAATCAACCATCAACTTCGAAACTGGAGAGGTAGAAGTATTTTTTAGGGAGATTTCTGCTTTAAAATATTCTCTTTTTAAACGAGTTATTGATCAAATTGAGATAACTCTTGTCGAGGACAATCTTATAACTGATGATGGAAGTGTCAGCGGTAGTGTAACAATGAGGTTTGAGAATAATGAATAGTATCTCTCAATTCTGGAGTATTAGAAGCAAGAGAGAAAGGAAGCTAATTGCATTTGTTATCTTGATGCTAGCTCTTTTCATAATCATCAATGGTTTCTCTAATCTTCTATCATCATCTGGATCAGCTAAAAGACAATACATTTCAGCAAAAACTGACTATGAGTATGTAAAGTCTGGAGCTAAGCAACTGTTTTATAAAAGTAGAGCAAAAGATGTTCAAAATAATCAACAACTATTAAGGAAATTACTGGCTGAGTTAGCACAGGTAAATAATATAACTCTGACTCAAATTAATATTTCTGAAGCTTCAGTCACAACCTCTTTTGCTACCAATGAGGTCAATCTAATCATAAGTTTTATTGGTTCAGTAACAGAAAACCTTGGTTTAAGAGTTAAAGGTATTGTTTTAGAAACAAGCGATGAAGTAACATTAACCACAATCGACTTTATATTAAATTAATTATTAATTAATTCACAAACTGTTTAGATGCTAGACGATCAGAAAAAAATAAAATTACTTGAAGCGAATAAGCCACCTTGCCTTGACACTTTGAGGGGTAGGGCTACCCAATTGAATTCAGAAAAACAAACTGCAATTATGGAATTCGATGCTGTTCCTGAGTTTTGTCACTCTGAGGCACAAATAGTTCAGGGAGGTTTTATCACTGGGATGTTGGATACTTGCATGGCCCATCTACTTATAGCTTTGTTGGATTTTAAATTTAACCCAGTGTCTTTGGATATCAATGTTAGTTTCTTAGCTCCAGCACACCCAGGAACCTTAGTGGCTGAAGCAAGGATTCTTCGTATAGGAAAGAGCATAGCTTATCTGACTAGCACCTTGACTCAAGACAATCATCTTGTGGCCACCGCAACTTCAACTATAAAGCTTATACCTAGTGCTAAAAAACCACTGTAATAGATACTAGCTATCTACTGCCCAGATAGACTTATCTGCACTCCTGACCTTGGTTATCAGCATAGTACCTAATCCAATGATGAAGAGTGATAAATAAGGCTCGTAAGGCCAAAATGGCAGCCACAATACCAGATCTGCAGACCACGCTGATGCGGTTAAAAAATCAGTAACACGATCTTGCCAATAGAACGAAGCTGACCAAATAAGACCAGAGACGATAATGACGCCGCCCAATGCCCTAAGTGCGAGCGGCATGTTGTTCTCAGCGGCATTCCTATTCGTGGCTTGCCAGCGTTGCTTGCCCCAGGCTGCAATTCTCAGTGCAAACGCAAGAAAACCGCCCCAGTAGTATACATAGTCAAGTGGTACCGGACTCCCATAACAAGAGAGCCCGTTACAGAGACTCCACCAATAGGTGCTAAAGGGATAGGCCCAGAGGAAATAGATCCCACTCTTGTGCAGTAACTTCCATTGTTTGGAGCTCAAGTGTTTACGGCCAAAGTGGAAAGATGTCACCACCATGGCGGGAAGAAAGATATAGCCGATGCTCCCTTCTAGCTCATCACGAAACAGATAGACTTGTTCAAAGTAGTAGTCGTGGAAAAAGTAAGACATTATAAAAATGAACAAGCCTTGCCATGCCATGGCAACTGCAAAACATAATCCAATATATTTTCGGTTACGCATTAACCACATTGAGAGGTGTCCAGGAAATAGAATCTGAATCGAAGATATTGCCACTACTAGATAGATGAAAGGCACTGCGAAGCGCACAGAAAACCCAATCATTTCTGAAACACCAGGTGCAGTTGACATATCAACCCCCATCATGGCAATGACCATTAGCGTGGACATTGGAATAGAGATAAGACAGAACAAACTCCATTTATTAATGATTCTATTTTTCAATATTGTTTTAAGATCAGTGCTCATATATGTCTACTGTTTAAAAATAAAGGATGACTCTTTTTATTGACTATAAATTCAAGCTTTTCCTTATCGTATACGATAGACATATTTCATGATAGTATTTTTTACATGTTCAATTTCTTAATACTAAAGGTTCGTCAGGCAATCAAAATCGTTATTGCTTTAGCGCCTTGTTTGATCTCTATATACACACTCTATTGGCTTCAATACAGCGAAATATGGACTAGTGAAACTGCACACCGAGGTAAATTATCGGTTGCGACTTTAGTTATTGGGATGGGGTTGTCATTTCTCACTCAGTCTTATTTTAAGAAGCACGAGCAGAAATAATTAAGTAATAATTAGGTGTCATACCTAATAAATAAGTTACTTTCCATCTCTCTTTTGATACTTGTTTGGGGCCCATGACCGGTTACAACAACGGTGGATTCATCCAGAGAATAAATCTTTTCTTGGATTGAACTCTTAAGCGTTTTAAAATCACCTCCAGGTAAATCAGTTCTGCCTACTGATCCTTGAAATAATGTATCTCCAGCGATCAACAGTTTCTCTGACTCAAAATGGAAACTAACAGATCCTGGTGTATGTCCTGGTGTATGAAGACAAACCCCTGAACAGTGGATTAAATCTTGTTGGTCTTCAATATTAAAATCAGGCGGCGGTGTGGGTTTAAAATCAATATTAAAATAACTGCATTGCATTTCTAGGCTGTCCCAAAGAAATCTATCGGATTCATTTAGAAAGATTGGAGCACCTGTTTTTTCTTTAATTTCTGCTGAAGCTAAGAAATGATCAAAATGGGCATGAGTATGATAAATAGCTTCAATGGACACATTCATTGTTTCTATGGTTTCTAAAATCCTCTCTGCATCCCCACCAGGGTCAATTAGGTAACCTTTTCCAGTTGATGTATTACCAATAATGGTGCAGTTGCATTGCAAAGGACCGACTGGGAATGATTTGTAATTAATTGTCATGTTATCTGAAGTGAATATGAAGCTATAATAAGTCCATTGTTATGTATCAGTCCATAGAAAATTTATCCATTCAGAGACATTTTGTCAATCTGGGCTCTCGTCAAGTCCATTATAGAATGTCAGGCTCTGGACCGGTTTTGATTCTTTTACATCAAAGCCCAACATCATCAGCAGAGATGGCAAGTGTTATTGAGGATTTAAGTGATGAATTCACAGTTATTGCACCGGACACTCCAGGCTTTGGTCTTTCTGACTTCGTTGATGGAATTGAACCAGATATATCTCAATACGCAGAAGCTTTAAAGGAGTTTCTTGATGCATTAGAAATAAACAAAGCTTGTTTTTATGGTTTTCATACTGGAGCAATTATAGCCACCGAATTCGCACGTCTTTATCCAGAACTCTGTAATGCAGTGGTGGTAAATGGATTGGTTGTCTTAGAGCCTGAAGAAGAAGCTGACATCCTAAAACACTACACTAAATGGTTTGAACCTACACCTGAGGGAAGCCAGATGTCATGGATTTGGTCAAGAATTAGAGACCAGCAAATTTTTTTCCCTTGGTTTAAAAAAGAATTAGGTCATAGGCTGAGCATGGATCCCTCAAGCCCAGAACTTCTTCAACCCTATATTTTAGATTTACTTCGATGCAATGAAGCCTCACAAACAGCTTATCAAGCAGCTTTTTTATATCCCTCAAGAGAACGCATAAGAGAGTTAGTGGTACCAACTTTTCTTATTAACTATAAGAGTGACCCGATTGCTCATCATCCCAGAAGACTCAGTAATCTACCAAACAATGTAGTGATTGAGCTGTTGTCAGATCCAGAGGCAGTGGGAGATAGATCCAGAGAGATTTTTAAGAAATATTCTTCTAATAAAGATTACACCCACAGAAATACTAGCGATCGTTTGCAGTCAGGAAAACAGGGGTTTGCACCAACAACAAATGGCCCTATCTATTATTCAGTTGAAGGCAATAATATAGAAAACATAGTGCTTATCCTCCATGATCTAGGTCAATCGTCCAAAGCAGAATTATTTCATTCTAAAGTGATAAAAGATTCTTTAAAGTTATTCGTAGATCTTCCGGGCCATGGCGAAACAGGACCAACGCATTTAACCAACTACTCTCCTCAATCAATAGTTAGAATGCTTAAAGAGACACTTGATTATCTAGGCATTTCAAAGCTCTCCGTTATTAGTATTGGGGCTTCTTTGCCTATCGCTTTAAGACTATCTGAACAAAAGAGTCTAACCGTAGACAATCTAGTCTTAATAGATCCTTGGTGTTTAAATGATTTAGAAAAAGAAAAATATATTGAGAATTATGTGCCTGATATTACACCCAGTAAATATGGAGAGCATCTTATGAGGTCCTGGTATTTTGCAAGAGACAGTGAACTCTTTTTTCCTTGGTTTGAAGCAAAATCCTCAACTGCATTGAATCGTCCGCCAGATATTGAAGCTGAGAGTGTCCATAAAAAAGCAGTCGAAATGTTGAAAGCTGGGCCAAGATTAAAGCT
>CAUZCF010000021.1:0-11778 GCA_963578425.1 Gammaproteobacteria bacterium
TTGAATGCTTGTAAAGACAGGTCTGCAAGTTGATCAGCCAATCCAAATAATTTGTCTTCAGCAAGCAACTTTGAGTACTCACTATCAAGTTCTAATTGAATATCTTGGTAAGCTTGTTGCTCACCTTTTTTTAACTCATCTAATCTTATTAGGTGATAACCAAATTCTGTTTTTACTGGTTCTGATAATTCATTAACCTCCAGTGTAAAAAGTACTTTATCAAACTCAGGAACAAATAATCCAGGTTCTGCCCAATCTAAATCACCACCGAAATCTGCTGAACCCGGGTCATCTGAGAGCTCTTTTGCTATCTCTTCAAAACTTTCGGATATCAAACGCTCTTGAATATTTAAAATAGTCTCCAAAGCATCTTCTTCATTGGTGTCCTCATCAATGGCAATTAAGATATGTCGTGATTTTCGTTGTTCATTAGTGATAAATCGTGCAAGATTATCTTCGTAATAAGCTCTTAGATCATCTTCTGTGTATTCTATTGTTGCAGCAACATCATTGAGACTAAGACTTAAATATTCTACATCGACTTCTTCGTCAGTTTGAAACAAGTCCTGATTATTGTTGAAATACAATTGAACTTGATCACCAGTAACCATAACCTCGTCAGTAAAATTGTTGGAGTCTATAGTCAATAATTGGCCGTTTCGTTTTTGCATCTGTAATTCAATAAATTGTCTAAATTCATTAGGAGTAATAAAAGAACTATCAATAAAGCCCCTTCTGAGTTGATTAGTCTGGAGTTGCAATCTCAGGTCTGATTCAAATTGTTCAACTGAAACACCTTGACTCGCCAATATAGCTTCATAATTTTGTCGATCAAAAATACCACCAACCTGAAGGCCCGGGTTGTTTGTTATCAGTTCGACAACATATTCAGGGCTAACTCGATAACCGTTTTTACTCATGTAATCCAATAACAAGGCTCTTAAGATTAGATCTTCAGTGGCAGATTCCTTAATGGTTTGATCAAGGATCTCAGGAACCTCATCACCAAATACTTGCTGTAACTCTGCAAGCTTATTTGAATATTCTTCTCGGTACTCAAAGAGAGTAATTTCAGTGCCATTCACTGTGATCACTACATCATCTTCAATAGGTGTTTGATCCATATTGCCAAAACTAATCACCAGAGTCACTGCAATAAGACTGATAACCAATATGGCTATCCATCCAGTAAATCGTTGTCTAATAGCTTCTAACATGAATGCCCTAGATAGACTCAAATAAGCCGGCAGCACCCATGCCACCGCCAACGCACATTGTAACCACACCGTACTTGAGATGCTTGCGTTTAAGTTCTCGAGTTAAATGGCCCACTTGCCTTGATCCAGTCATACCAAATGGATGCCCTATGGCTATTGAGCCACCATTTAAATTTAGTTGCTCTGTTGGCAGATTCAGATGATCTCTAATATAAACAACTTGCGATGCAAAGGCCTCATTCAGCTCCCATTGATCAATGTCATCTATTTCTAAGCCAGCTGCTTTTAGAAGTTTAGGAATTGCATAAATTGGACCAATACCCATTTCATCGGGTTCACATCCAACCACAGTAAAACCTCTAAAATAAGCAAGGGGCTCTAGCCCTAACTCATTCGCTTTATCTGCATTCATAACCATAGTGACCGAAGCACCATCAGACAGTTGTGAGGCATTTCCTGCTGTGACTGAACCATTTTCAGGATCAAATACTGGGTTTAGGTTTGCTAAACCTTCTAGAGTAGTTTGGGGGCGATTACAATTATCTCTGTCCACCACGGTTTCAACTTCAGAGATTTCACCGGTTTCTTTGTCTTTAACCATCATCAGAGTTTTCATAGGGATAATCTCATCATCATATAAACCTTGATTTTGTGCTTCAGCACATCTGTGCTGGCTCGATAGAGCATATTCATCTTGTGATTCTCTAGTAACATTGTATCGTTTGGCTACGGTCTCAGCAGTAATGCCCATGGCATGATATACACCGGGCACACTCTCATTAATTTTCTCATTTTTAAACATGTATTCGTTAATATGACCATGTGTGGTACTAATCGACTCAACCCCGCCGGCAATGATGCAATCAGCAAAACCACTTTGTATTTGAGTCGCTGCCATAGCAATGGCTTGTAACCCAGATGAACAATAACGATTAACTGTAGTGCCTCCAGTTGTGATAGGTAGCTTGGATAACACAGCTGAGGTTCTAGCTATATTATTACCTTGAGGCCCTTCCGGGTATCCACAGCCCAATATCACATCTTCCACTGTCTCAGGATTTACACTTGGGTGTCTATCCATTAATGCATCTATAATGTGTGCTGTCATATCATCAGCACGTGTCTGATTAAAACCACCTTTAAATGATTTCGATAATCCGGTTCTCACACTATCTACTATTACTGCCTCAGCCATCATTAACCCTTGTTATTATTTTTTAACTTATTAAGACCCTTTTCAAAAAGTTTGGCGGAGTGGACGGGACTCGAACCCGCGACCTCCTGCGTGACAGGCAGGCATTCTAACCAAACTGAACTACCACTCCGTACTTAATAAGTGACCCATTATAATGAATGTTACAACTTATTTACTATTATTTATTTGATTGATAAAAGATTTTAGTGCCTATCTATATGCTCTTAGTAAATGATCCCAATGGTTCTGTCAATAAGCCAGAAAAAACCCATTGCACCCAATACATATGAAACACAGGTCGCGGATTCATTATATTTATTGAATTTATAAGCCAACCAAATTAAAACACCAAAAATAGGAATCATTAACAACTGACCTGCTTCAATTCCAAGATTAAAAAAGAGCAAAGAAAGAAGCAGTTGCTCATTTGCTATGCCTATTTCAGTGAGGGCGTTGGCAAAGCCTAGCCCATGCAGTAAACCAAATCCAAATGCGATTAACCAGGGTGTTGATTTGTACTGTTTATTCTCACCAATTTCTAAAGCTAAAAAGACTATGGTCAAAGCAATAACAGCTTCAACAGTGGTCCGAGGTAAAGAGATCAAATCCAGAACGGAAAGCCCTAATGTAATACTGTGCGCCACGGTAAAGGCGGTTATCGTCTTGATCAGGTTCACAGTACCGGAAACCAGGAACATTAAACCGAGTATAAATAGAATATGGTCGACACCACTAATTAGATGATCAATGCCAAGAGTAAGGTAACTTGAAGGAATGGATTGTTTCTTTATGGGCAACAGTAATCTTGGTTCTTTAAGGTTCATCAAACCTTCGAACACATTGTTATTGTGGTCAGTAAAGGTCACCAAAGCATCGGTAAGTACACTGAGGTTTGTAACTTCTATGGTTTGACCTTTTAAGGACTCGATACAAATTAAATCAATCTTTTCAACTAAATACTTGCCTTGTTGATAAGGAGATTGAGTTTCACTTGAACAGGTCTCAGGAAAAATAATTTCAGCCCTTGGGCCAATATTTTTAATGGGGTACATCCAGTTAATTTGATATTCATTGTCAGCTATTTCATCAATAACAAGGTGTGCTGGGTTAAACTCATGTGCGCTCAGAAAAGGAGAAAATATAATGATGAACAGTAAACTGCATAGCCTAAGATTAGACATCAAAATGTTAAATTAGGATTAATAATGATCCGGTACTCGGACTTAACATTATTAATATATTGATTTATGGCATTCTCTTTGTTCAGGGTAAGATAATCACTAAGTACTTGATCTCTTATTTCATTAAAAGACGGATAAAAACCATCCTGATAATCCCTTAATAAAACTAAGTGATGTCCAAAGGATGATTCAACAGGCCCTGACCACTTATTTGCTTCCATCTCATCAAAGGCGACGATGAAGTTATTACCAAAGTTTCTGGCAATTTCCTCAAGGGTTTTTTCTGTGAAATTTTTACCAAGAAGATAAGGGTCTGAATCTATAGATTTTTTATCAGCCAATAAGTCATTCAATGCTTGGATTGACCTTGCTTGAGAATCAGTTTCTTTTGCAAAAAAAAGATGGGTAAAGCTATAGCTAGGTTTTATAAAATACTTTTCTTTATTCTCATCGTAAAATTGTCTTAAGACTTCTTGATTGGGATTTTCAGGAAGAGTTTCTTGTTTTAAGAACGTTATCTTTTGAGCCAACCTTCTCTTTATGATCCTGTCTTCTTTATCCAGCCCCAGTAATAGAGCCTCCCTATAGAGAATTTCTTCTTCAACTAGATTATTAATTATTCTAACAATTTCTTCATCCGTAGGATCTCTCCCTACTTGAGACTTCCAGGCTGAAATAAGACTGGTTAATTCTTGGTCAGAGATATAGATATCTTTATTATCTTCATCAGGATTTAAAGCTACATCAATAAGATAGATAAGACATCCGACAATCAGAAAAATTAATATTCTTTTACGCAATTTAATAGGAGCTACAAATAAATACTAATCCTTTGTAGATACAGACCCTGCTAATGGGATTATATCTAGATTGTCTTGTGGTGGGACGTACCAAATAGGGGATGTCCATGCCCTTTCCTGTATGGTTTGGTGTAAACCGGCTCTAGGTTTTAAACCTGCCTTAATAGCATCCCATGTCGACCATCGACAGGTCGGGTTTTCCAAAACTCTAACATAATAAAAAGATTTTACAGCTGGATCAAAATCAGGATCAGACCATCCGGTTTTAAGTTCTGATGAACCGACACCTTGTGTGATAGAACAATCATTAATATTTACTCTTGCCCCATTATCAGGACATCTATTGGTTACCGGATCAACACTCAATCCATCTGAGCACGCAACATCATAAACTATTTCATGAGGCACTGAGTTGGTGGCATCTACCCAACCTTTGATGATTTGTATTCTTTGTAGAGGAGAACCATTTTTATCACGCTGTGCCCAAACAATAAAATCAGGAGACTTTGCTCCTTCGGCCATCAAGTCAGCACCCATAGTTACGCCTTTTGCATAGGCTTCCTTAATTAATGATTCAGAATTTAGATCTATAGATTGCATGTCATAGCCTGCGAAAAAACGGACAGCCGTCCTCGTTCCAGTGGTCGCGAACGTTTCTTTCCTCTTAAACGCTGCAAATATTGAATCCCTGGTATTTTCTTCAGCCCATGCTACAGCCAATCCTGCAGCACCCCATTGATCAAAAAATCCGGGAGCAGTGTATGTGCCCTGCTCTTCTTCGCTAATACTCAAGGGTTGTTTGTATTCCTCTGCGTACTCTCTCAACATATTGACTCTATCTGCTGACAACGGTACAGACCCTCTAGCCATAGCAGTGCCATCGAGTAAGCCCACCTTAGACCAATAATTATTCTCGTCGTATGCCCCTGCCCCAGTATGAGAATCGCTTGAACCTATGAGGCCAAATTTATAGGGATTCCCTTGGCGTGTCCACTCTAGACTTAATCCTCTCAAATAAGCATCCCTCACATAACCACCCGGGGGCATACTGTATATTGGAGGCCTGCTGCCAACTCTTTTATTCATAATTTCAAAATCTGCCCAATCGTCGTCAGGCGAAAGCAGTGGGTGTGTTTCCGATGTTCCTTTAACTTGGGTGATTTCAACAAGCGGTTCATTTCTCATTCTTTTTTCAGAGTAAGTATTATCAATTGGATAACCTCTAAATGTCTCCATTTCAAACATCTGGCCATTCGAGCCATTGCTGTTATGTGGCATGGCTAAAGAATCAACACCCTTGTCTCTTAATTTATCCATCCAAGTCCATAGGTCTTCAGGATTTATGGAATCAATTCTTGAAAAAGGTCTAATTGGGGCTTCAGAGGAATTAAAGATAACATTCCTGTGAAGGTTCCCACCCTCAACATTGGTTGAAGAAGTAAATTCATAACCAATAAAAGAAGTAAATTTCCCTGGGTCATTATGCTCTTCTGCAGCTCTGGCAATATCAGCCCAAGCAGATTTATGCACGTCATAATCAAATGATTTTAGAGCAACTGCAGTGTTTTTAGTGAACCAAGCTTTGATGATCTTAGGATGCCAATAAGGGTATGGATCAATTATCGTTCCACCTATGATACTGCTAAAAAGATTGGCTCTCTGGCCAAAGGAAGCATCATTCATATTCTCTGGTCTATTAATATTATGAAAAGGTTCAGCCCAGGGTTTTTGCGATATTTTGGTAGTGGTATCAGCAAATGCATTGACCATGCCTAAATAAATACCGTGATCGGTCACAGCGTAAAAATCTAAGGGTTCACGCAACTTCATTTCATAACCCATCGGATGCTTAATTCCTTCGCCTTTTGCATAACGATATGCATCATCTGGTGTGGCTGTGATGCCGAAGACATAGGCATCAAAAGAGTATTTTGTGTGTACGTGTAGATCTCCATAATATGGATTTCTATCCTCATTAGAGGTCATTGACGCGGTTTTGGTCTCGGATTTATCAACAGAAAAATCAACTATTTCTAGTGACGATTCGCTTTGGCCAAACATATATATCAAGTAAAGACCAAGAGCAACTATAAGAACAATTGAAGATTTACTGAGTTTCATTTTTTCCTCTCAAAAAGTATTGATAAAGGTTAAGTAGAAGAATTTAAGTAAGTAATAGTTAATTGCAAAAAAGTGGCAAAAGTAGCCCAGAGAAGGTATGGAATATTTGCGTAGACTACCCAGCGAAGCTCAGGAGCAGCATGCCACAATGCATAGAGCGCCCAGACAAGAGTCCCAACGACAAACAGAATATCAATTGAGGCAAGTAAGTTGTTTCTGATACCAAACTGTAATGGCGTAAATGCGAAATTAAATACAAGATTTAGAGCAAAAGGTAGTGCAATAATCCAAGGAATTTGCTTTGTGACCGCCTTATAAAAAACAGTACCGAATGAAATAGCAATAATCGCATAAAGCACTGTCCACACTGGACCAAAGAGCCACGCCGGTGGCGACCAAGAAGGTTTTATAAGTTGTGCATACCATTCATAGCTTTGCATATAATTTATATTATATTGGACAAGTATTTTTGTCTATAAGGATAGGACATAGTTTCGATATGTCTCAGTATCTGATTACACACTGAGCAACGATACCATCGCTGTACTTTAAAGCTAGAAAGAACCTAGGCCCCTCCCCGGGGAGATTGAAGATAAAGGGCTATGAAAGGTTGGGTTTTGAAACACCCGCCTTTAGTGATCTCTGCGAAGAAATGGGATTGAGTCCTAATACTGAAGCCTATGGAAAGTGCATTCTTAAGTTGATGGATTAAAAAATCATAGAAAGCCAAGCTGAACTAGGCTTATTCTCATACAAGCCTTTGATTGGTTTAATCGTCAAACCCTTGTATCCTTTCTTT
The DNA here is from genome assembly GCA_963578425.1 of Gammaproteobacteria bacterium. Taxonomy (GTDB): domain Bacteria; phylum Pseudomonadota; class Gammaproteobacteria; order Steroidobacterales; family UBA11654; genus CACPJA01. The sequence continues at coordinate 7,314 of CAUZCF010000021.1, forward strand.
AACGCTTCTTCATTCATTTCTGAAAACTTTGCTTGACCATCTTCTGTGTCTAAATCAACAAATTCAAAAGCAACAATTTCAATACAACTTATTTTATTAATGTGAAGAAGATTGAGATAAGAATAACTAAATAACTTATCTAAATATCGTTTCCTATGAAGGGTATCTAATTTGCCTTTTCCTTCTTCCCACTCTTCTAATGGCAACGCATCAAATATCACTAGATGGGCATCTTCTTTTTTGACATCGTCTTTCCTCGTGACTTGCTTCATCAATGATTGAAAATCTCTAGTCATCACTTCAGAATCTAACATGACATCTTCTAATTTCATTTTATGGATGGCTTCTATGATATGAGGAAAGTTGTCCAAAACCTTTCCATTGCCAGAGTACATTGTGGCTTTACCATTATGGACAAGCGTTATTACTCTGACACCATCAAACTTATATTCTATTAAACACTTACCAACTAACTTCTTTGGAAATTTCTTTGCGTCATTTGCCAACATGCAACCAAATACAGCAATTTGAAAATCTAAGGCACTCTTCTTAGCAACATTATTGACTGTCTTTACACTTATTCCACACCTTAAATCTTTTCTCAATATCCTTCGATACCAATTATTCCACTCATCCTTTGTTGCATATTTCATATGCTCTTGAATGAGTTCTCTCGCTTTGTTTCCTGTGACTTCTCTACTTATTAACTTCTTAGCCAAACCTTCACTAAACTGCTCAAAACCCAACCCAAACCCATCTTGTTTAGAGATGGGTATTTTTGCTATTCCAAAAGTTGTGAATGGTGATAAAGCCATTTCTAAGCCTTTTTGAAATTCTTTGTCGTGTAGACAGTTGCTTAGAATTTGTTCTTTGAAAATCTTATCTCTTTGCTTTCCAAGCTCTTCAATTATTTTGTGAGGTTTCATTTAGAAACTTATGTTGTTTGCTTTCATCCCTAAATCCTAACAAACCCCAGTCAAATATCACAAATTGTTAATGGTGGATGGTTTTAAGACAACCGCCTTTAGTCATCCTTTGTTATGATTATTGTTATGAAGAAGCAATTACTAATATCAGCACTGCTGCTTGATGACAAAGATGAATAAAAAATGGCTAAATGGCAAAATAAATTATTAAACTTCGCACAAGAGCATTATCCAGAAAGTTTAGAAAAGTGGGATTATTTGATTGATTCTGGAGAGATAACACAATTAAACGAAATGGAACAAGATGATTGGGAAGTTCTTTGTGAAAAATATGAAGAAGCATATCCTCACATAGATTATAAGCTAGGTATTGTAGTAGTTGAAGCCTTTAAAGAATTTTATGAATATAAGGAAGAAGCTCAAAAATCAGCTTTAACTAAAAATCTTATGGAAGCTAGCGATTTGGAAAGAGAAAAGCTATTAAATGAAATGTTTGGGAATGACGAAAGAGCAAAAGCAGACATGAGAAGAATATTGAAAGGCAAGTTTCTTGCCGCGACTAATAACGATAAGGTAGATGGCTTTGATGATGGGGGCTAATTTAAAGGAAACCTTCGGTGTACTTTTAACTAGAAAGAAATACCCTTATTAAATGAAAAAACTAATCCTCATATCAGCACTATTGTTCAGTTTTAATGGTTGGGCAGATGTAATGAAAATGGATCAGGCAAAGTACACCGCTCTCAAGTCTTTTGCGGATAAGCGGTTACATGAGACAAAAATACCAGGCGCCGGACTCGGCATCATCAAAGACGGTAAGGTAATTTTTGCGGGCGGGTTCGGAGCGCGCGATTTGAGTACAGGCGAAGCTGTGAATTCACAAACCGCCTACCTGATCGGTTCTTCCACCAAATCCTTTACGTCGACAATAATGGCAATGCTGGCTCAAGACGGCATTGTGGATTGGGACAAGCCCGTACGCACTTATATGCCGTCTTTTGGTTTTAAAGACGAATATGTTTCCTCCCGCGTGACACTTAGAGATCTGGCGAGTCATCGCTCTGGCGTAGAGGACGAACCGGAATGGTGGGGGTCGAAGTTGTCCCGTGGCGAATTGGTGGAAACCATGAATACTTTCGAACTGAATGAAGGTTTCAGGGCCAAGTTTCAATACAACAATGCAGGGTTTATGACGATGGGACATGTAGTCACCCTGATGTCAAAGCGCAAGTTTGAAGATGTGGTCATGCAAAGAATCGTCAAGCCCCTTGGGATGGAAAATACGGTCTGGAGCGATTTGTCCGGCCCTAATCCACCATACAAGGAGAATGTTTCGCATCCACATGTGGTTGAAAACGGTAAGGCGCGCAAGATCCCCTTTGAATTTGAAGGCGAGGCCATCAGACCATCGGGAACCCTGACTTCCAATGTTGACGATATGCTTAAATGGTTAAAATTTAACCTTCAAAAGGGCGAGCTTAATGGTGAGCGTTTGCTCTCCATAGAAAATCACGATGAACTCATTACGCCCAATATGATTGCCAGCTACGAAGACGGTTTAAGTCGTGAGAAGCACGCGGCATGGCAAGAAATGTACGGGCTGGGCTGGTTTTTGGGCAATTACAATGGTCATCGAGGCGTACACCATGGAGGCTCGTCTGTTGGCACATTGTCACAGGTCTTCTTCATGCCCGATAAGAATTTCGCGGTGGTCTCATTCGTGAATGTTGAGACTTATCTTTCAGACGAACTCGTACTGTTTGTCATTGACCTCTACAAGGATGAGCTGGAAAAACCGTAAATCAGTAAACTTGAAAATGCTGGTGTTTTAGATCCACAGTACTCCGATGAAGGTGTATGAGTAAGGGGTTAATCGACTACCTAACTCCTGGTACCTTGCGCGCCTCTTCACGTACGACTTGAGATTTTTCAGAAACTTCTACGGTGCGAAGTAATTAGTCTCTATTTTTTTTGATGCTCATAGAAAAGCGATATCTTGAATTACTTCATCTACTTTTCATCAATTGCTTCGAATGCCTCGATAATATCTTCTCTTGAAAACTCTTTTTTTGGTGTATCTGCAAATTCAAAGTTATTAACTCGTTCAAGGGCTTGCCCTATCCTCCACTCCTCATCTCCTGCGATACTACCAATTGGTGGATTGGCTAACATCTTTATAAACTTCCATCTTCTATACCCAAATTTTTGTTTTGAAATCTCTAATTTATCCACAATTATTCTCCTGGAATTTTTTCATTTAAGAAACACAATCAAACTGGTTGCTATTACAAGTAATGCTATAAAAATATATCCCCTCTTGACTTGGGATTTCATATAGTTCATCTCTACATAATCCTGTGCTGCTTCTTGTTGAAGTTTTACCTTATCTTCAATATGACCATCTATTTCTTTATGGAGCTTAAGATTTCTTTTACTAAAGTCTTTCCCTACGAAGTCAATAATAGACTTGTAAACCTCTGTGCTGGTTTCCTTCTGATCATCCAGCACCTTTTTCATATTCTTAGACACCTGAATAATCTCATCTTTTCGCCTTAGTATTTCTAAGAGATCAGCTTCGTTGTTTGATATGTTATCTATTTTCTCTCTTTGTGCTTCTGCCAATTCTTCAGTTTCTTTAATAGTAGAAAGTAGCTTCTCTAATTCAGGCTTAGAAAGCCGTTTGAGTTTGTAGGGATCAGTACCAGTCCGTTCAGTTAGGTAATCAATCAAATCGTTTTGGCTGGTCATACTAATAATTTACCTCTACTCTTTTTAAAAGACTATGTATTTATTAGGCGAGTATTTTCTTTTCAAAAAATTTTATTATTAATTCTGACGTACTAACTTCTAATAATTGATAACTCTATTTGAAAATAATAATTAGATTGTATGTCTATACTTACGAAAATAATTTGAGTTGCACCAATAGTTGCACCAGTTGCACCAGAGTTATGGGTACTATGTGCTACTCCGTTAAGTTAACTGGCAGTTATACTTAACCTATTTTATTTAAAGCAAAACCCCGTGAGCGTTAGCTATACGGGGTTTTAAATGATTAAGACCTCTGGTGGGTGCTGACGGGATCGAACCGCCGACATTCGCCTTGTAAGGGCGACGCTCTACCAGCTGAGCTAAGCACCCAAGTAAAGTCTCTATGAAAGTCTGTATCCATTGTATGACAACGAGTTCAACCAACCATTCACAGCGAGATGATACATCATCTTTCAGCCTGTTTCACTAATGTAACATCAAAAGTAACATCAAAATCTGCCCTGAAACCCCTATGAAATGAATTTATGTAATTTATTTCGATAAATAAATGTAAATTTGTACCTTAGAAGGTTAAAGAAATTACCCAGACAAGAGTGTAATCTATAAATATGAAAAAACTCATCCTTATATCTAAACATCACAGCCAGACTAAAAGGAGTAAAAAAATGAACTTTAAAACTATAAATTCAATAAAAACCATGGCCTGCTGTCTGTTTTTATTTTCACTTCCTTTGTATGGTAACGACCTAAAAACACAGCTCGAGAGC
>CAUZCF010000022.1:0-11635 GCA_963578425.1 Gammaproteobacteria bacterium
TGCGAATGGAAGGACGTGTTGCTGATGGCGTGTATATTGGTGCTACTCCACCAGAAATTATATCTTCAGCAATTGATAATATAAATATTGGGATTGGTAAAAGAATCAATACTGAGCAGAGAGTCGAGATTAATAGTTTTTGGGCTTGGCATATAAAAAATGATAAAGAGGAAGCCTATAGAGAATCAAGAAGAGAATTAGCCTGGAGAGCTAGAAAGCTAGAATTGGAACTCTTAGAAAATTATTTTAAGCCTGAAGAATGTCAACTAATTAGAGAGAACTTTGAATCATTTACTGACGCTTATTTTGATCGCTCTGGAAATATAAAAAATATACCTATTGATTTGGCAAATCATCTCTGTGAAGTATTCACATCAACTGGCGGTATAGAGGATATTGACAAAGAAATAGAACGTTTTAAGGCTTTTGAAGCAGCAGGGCAGACTCAGCTTTCTTTGAGATTACATGATGATCCTATACAAGCATTAGATCTCATAGGTCAAAAGGTAATTCCTCATTTTAAATGACCCAGAGTTAATGTCACAAACAGTAATTACATTAAGAGGTCCTACAGCTTCTGGAAAAACTGATTTAGCTATTTCACTTATTAAAGAACTCCCACTCGAAATAGTAAGTGTTGACTCAGTTATGGTTTACAGGGGACTTGATATTGGTTCAGCAAAACCTAATCAACAAATCTTAGATCAATACCCACACCACTTAATCAATATATCTGATCCAGATAATAATTATTCATTAGGTAAGTTTTTTAAAGATGTTAATAAAGCAATACAAATCATTGCTGAAAATAAAAAAATTCCAATTCTTGTTGGCGGTACCATGATGTACTTTAATATTTTAACCAAAGGCTTAAGTAACCTACCTTCTTCAGATGACGAGATAAGAAAAAAAATAGAAGATCAAGCTGAAGTAATGGGCTGGCCAGAGTTACATAAAAAACTCTCAGAAGTTGATCCCATAAGTGCAGCTAAAATTAAACCTAATGATAAACAAAGGATTCAAAGGGCATTAGAGGTGATTGAATTAACTGGCAAACCGCTGAGTGAATTTTTCAAAGATCAGCAGAACACTGAAGATTATAATTTTTTTAATATCAGTTTATTTGCAACCAATCGTGATCATCTTTATCAAAGAATTAATTCAAGATTTAGTGAAATGTTAAATGATGGCTTGGTGGATGAAGTCAAAAGTTTGCTTGAATCAACTAATCTAAGGTCTTCTAATAATTCAATGAAATCAATAGGATATAGAGAGATATGTGCCTTTCTAGACAATAAACTATCGTTAAAAGAAGCTGAGAAAAATGCCACAATGGCCACAAGAAGATTGGCAAAACGTCAAATAACTTGGTTACGGTCTTTAAAAGATCACAATAGTTATGATATTTTAGAGAAAAACTTAATACAAAAGATACAAGACCTAATTTGTCAGGAATTTAAATTATAGGACTAGAGTTTGAAGACCAGTAATCACAAAATTAAATCCTATTTGGTAATCATTAATTCACCAAAAGGATCAATTGAGAATGATAATGAAGAGTTTATTTCATTGACATTATCGGCGGGCACTGTCATTGGTGGAATCACGTATGTAAATATTAAAGAATTTAATAGAAATACTCTAATTGGTAAAGGTAAATTACAGTTAATTAAGGAGGATCTTGAGGCAGTTGATATTGATTTAATTATCTTTAACAAAGATCTCATTGCATCACAGGAACGTAATTTAGAAAAGATTCTCAAATACCCAGTAATTGATCGATCTCGCCTAATACTAGAGATCTTTGCCAGACGAGCCCAAACAAATAGTGGTAAGTTACAAGTTGAACTGGCTCAATTAAAACATTTATCAACACGACTCATTAGAGGCTGGACACACCTTGAAAGACAAAAAGGAGGGATTGGATTAAGGGGTCCTGGTGAAAAACAACTAGAAACTGACAGAAGGCTATTGCAGGCGAGAATCAGATTTATAGAGCTGAAACTTAAAAAAATTCGTACACAAAGAAAAACAAATAGAAAATCTAGAGATAAAGTTATGAAGAATGTTGCCTTAGTTGGTTACACTAACGCTGGTAAGTCAACATTATTTAATTCCTTAAGTAATTCTAAAACTTTTGTAGCTGATAAAATGTTTGCTACATTAGACCCAGTTTTTAGACCCATTAGTATCTCAAAGAATAGGCGTGTAGTGATAAGTGATACGGTAGGATTTATTAGGGAATTGCCAACTGAATTAATAGAGGCTTTTTTATCTACCTTAGAGGAAGTCTCAAATGCTGATCTATTAATTCATGTTCTGGATTCTAGTGATCGTTTTATGCATCAGAATAAACAATCAGTTGAAAAAATATTAAAACAGATAGGAGCCGATCAAATACCTACTATATATGCTTATAACAAAATTGACTTAGTCAAAAATAGTCTTGATTTATTAAATACTCAACAACACATAGAAGTCTCAGCAAAAGAAAATATAGGTACTGAGAAATTGATTGAATCGATTGCTTTGATGATTAATCCACAACCGAATAAGGCTATCCTGAGAATTAATGTGAATGAGTCGAAGATAAGAGCACAAATATATTCTATTGCTAATGTCATACAAGAGTGTCTTATTAATGAAAATACATTAGAATTAACAGTTGAAATTGATAAGAGAAATCTATTAAGACTGAAAAAAGATAAAAAAATTAAAGCTATTGAGAGTAAACTATCGAACTCTTCAAAAGAATATAATTTTAATTAGGAGTAACTAGAAATTATGGCGTTCAATGATCAAGGAAATGGCAAAAATCCCTGGGATTCAAGTAAAAATCAACCGCCCGATTTAGACCAAATTGTCGAAGAATGGCGGAAACAATTTAATAAATTATTTGGTGGAAAATCTGGAAGTGGCAATAAGCCAAGGAAAGGGCCATCAAAATATTTGCTAATTGCTATGGGTTTAATCCTGTGGAATTTAACGGGGTTATATCAAATTGATGATTCTGAAAGAGGTGTGGTCTTAAGATTTGGAGAATATCATCAAACAACAACACCAGGACTGAAATGGCGTGTACCGTGGCCGGTCGACACAGTTGAAGTGGTCAATGTAAATGTTGTAAATCGATTCAAACAACAAACCACAATGCTGACATCAGACGAGAATATTATCGTCGTAGATTTAGTAGTTCAATACAGGAAAACTAATCCTGTAGATTTTCTATTCAATGTACGAGATGCAGAAGAAACTCTTAATGAGGTTAGTGAGAGTGCTATCCGTGAAGTTGCAGGTAAAACTAATTTAGACTTCATACTAACTGAAGGCAGAAGTAGTATTGCACTTCAAACCCAAGAACTTATTCAACAAACACTTGATGATTACGGTACAGGAATTGTTATAACCAAGGTGAATCTGCAAGATGCCAACTTTCCCTTGCAAGTTGAAGATGCTGTCCAAGATGCCATTAAAGCTAGAGAGGATAAGGAAAGATTTTCGTTTGAGGCAGAAGCCTATGCTAACGATATTGTTCCTAAAGCTAGAGGTGAAGCGGCAAAAATGCTTCAAGAAGCAGAAGCCTATAAAGAAAAGGTTATTGCCGATTCAGAAGGTGATGCTGATCGTTTCACTAAATTACTTTTTGAGTATAACCTAGCACCTCAAGTTACCCGAGATCGTTTATATATTGAGGCAATTGAAAGTGTGTATGCTAATTCTAATAAAGTATTAATGGATTCAGAGGGTAGTGGCAATTTAATTTATTTACCTATTGATAAATTACTAGAAAAGAATCAATCAAAGCAAATATTGGTTCCAAATCAGTCAATTGATACTCCATCACCACAGAACCAAAATCAAGATCCAAGGATTAGGAGGGTAAGATAGTGAGAAATATATTTATATTTGTGATTGTTTTCATCGGACTCATTATATCTAATAGCTTATTTACTGTTGACGAAAGAGAGCACGCACTTAAGTTTAGGTTCGGTGAAATTATTCAAACAGACTATGAGCCCGGACTACATTTTAAAGTTCCATTTGTTAATAATGTGAGAAAGTATTCAAAACAGATTTTAACAATTAATAACCCACAAGAACTGTTCTTAACTAAAGAGAAGAAGAACCTTTATGTTGATTTTTTTATTAAGTGGAAAATTGATAACACACAAGATTATTACCGATCCACAGGTGGTGATGAACTGGTTGCATCTCAACGTTTGCTTGAAACCGTTAAGGACGGAATTAGATCAGAATTTGCTAAAAGGACTGTAGTCGAAGTGGTCTCTAAAGAAAGAAGGGAGATAATGTCTGAAATGCTTAACGATGCAGCAATGAATGCTAGAAATCTTGGTATCAATCTAATCGATGTTCGTGTTAAGAGAATTGAACTTTCCGATGAAGTTAGCGAGTCAGTCTACAATAGGATGAGACAAGAAAGAGCAAGATTTGCTTCTGAATTAAGAGCTGAGGGTAGTGAAGCAGCTACTAAAATTCGTGCAGGAGCAGCCAGAGAAAGAACAGTTATTCTAGCTAATGCTTATAGAGATTCTCAGAAACTTAGAGGGGATGGTGACGCTAAATCAGCTAATACATATGCCACTGCTTATGGCGAAGACCAAGAATTCTATTCATTTTATAGAAGCATTCAAGCGTACAAAAACTCTATAGGTACTGGGAATGATATATTGGTATTAGATGGCAAAGGAGATTTCTTTAAATACTTAAATAACCAGTACCCAGAAGTAAATAACCAGTACCCAGAAGAATAATAAGAACTAATTTTAATGGGTTTTAAAGAATTATTTATTGCCATTAGTCTTGTGCTTATTCTTGAGGGATTGTTACCTTTTATATCGCCAAGTTTATTTAAACGGATAACCCTACAAGTATTAGAGATTAATGAAAGCAGCATTAGAATTATGGGGCTGTTTCTAATTATTTTAGGTGTACTAATTATTAATTTCATTTAAGAGAAAGGTAAAATTGAGTAGTTCATTGATTGTTGTAGGTGCTCAGTGGGGTGATGAAGGTAAAGGCAAGGTTATTGACTTACTGACTAAACAAGCTGAGGCTGTCGTACGTTTCCAAGGAGGTCACAACGCAGGGCATACCTTGGTTATTAACGGTCAAAAAACTGTTCTTCATTTAATACCGTCAGGAATATTTAATGATGCAAAGTGCATTATTGGTAATGGAGTTGTCCTTCATATTCCAACTCTTTTAGGTGAAATTAAATCCCTACAAACAAAAAATATTAATATAGAAAATAAACTTTTAATCAGTTCTCAATGTCCACTGATACTTCCTACTCACATTTTATTAGATGAGGCCAGAGAAAACGCATTAGGTAATAAAGCGATAGGAACAACGGGAAGAGGGATAGGACCAGCCTATGAAGACAAAGTAGCTAGAAGAGCTATACATCTGATGGATTTATTAGATCCTGTAATATTTAAACAAAAGCTTAGAAACCTTATGTCTTACCATAACTTTATTCTGGAAAACTTATATCAAAGACCATCAGAAGACCCTGAAAAAGTTGAAGATTTATGGCTATCATTTGCCGATACTATTAAGCCATTTATTGCTGATACTACCAATGTGATCAACACAATGCTTGAAAATAAATCTAATGTTTTATTTGAAGGAGCACAAGGCAGCATGCTTGATATTGATCACGGAACATATCCTTATGTGACTTCATCTAATACAGTAGCAGGTGCTGCTTCAACAGGCACAGGTATTGGTCCAGGAGTATTTAATAAGATATTAGGCATAACTAAGGCTTACACAACAAGAGTTGGTTCAGGGCCGTTTCCAACTGAGTTGAATGACGATAATGGGAAACATCTTGCTGATGTAGGAGTTGAGTTTGGTGCAACCACAGGACGCCCTAGAAGATGTGGATGGTTAGATATAGTCGCTTTAAGAAAGGCCATAATTAATAACTCTATATCACACTTATGTTTGACGAAGTTAGATGTTCTAGATGGATTAGATAAAATAAATGTTGCTGTTGAATATGAAATATCGGGAGAAAGATATTCAACAATGCCAAACATTAACAAAGATCATTTAAGTCACTGCAAACCAATTTATAAAAAATTTGAAGGATGGAAAGAAACAACATCTGGAGCGACAAGTATTGATCAACTTCCTGAGCAAGCTAAGCAATTTATTTCTTCAATAGAATCACTTCTTTCAACTAAAGTGGCTTTAGTTTCTACTGGGCCAGATAGAAAAGATATCATTGTTCTAGAAAAGTTTTTTAATTAATGAGTAAAGAATCTTTTATTTACGGGATTAATGCGGTTACTGAAGCTCTTGAGCATCAATCAGAAAGGATAGTAAAAATATTCTTCTTAGAAAATTACAAAAACAATAGAGTCAGATCAATTATAAGACAATCAAATAAGAAAAATATTCTATCAGAAGAAGTTACAAAAGAGTTTCTTCAAAATCTAGTGTCAACATCAAAGAATCAAGGAATAGTTGCAACTCTAAAAGAGAAAAATCATTTTGATTCAAAAACTGCTCTCCATTATTTGGAGAATGTTGAATCACCATTAGTTCTTATTCTGGATGATCTAGATGATCCGAGAAATATAGGAGCATGTTATAGAACTGCTAATGCGGTAGGTGTTGATATGGTAGTTATTTCTAAAAATAGAATTTCACTAAATAGCCCAGTTATTAGTAAAGTTTCATCAGGAGCCTCTGAGTTAACTAATACTGCTATTGTCTCTAATATCTCTCAATTTATAGATAAACTTAAACAAAATGGATTCTGGATTTATGGCTCATCAGATACAGCAAAAAAAGACTACAGAGAGGTTGATTATCAAGAAAGTACAGCCATTGTTATCGGTTCTGAGGGCAAAGGGATGAGAAAACTAACAGCAAAAAAATGTGATCATGTGATTACAATACCAATGAATGGTAAAGTAGAGAGTCTAAATGTTTCAGTTGCATGTGGTGTTGTACTCTATGAAGTGCTTAGACAAAGAGATTCTTTTTAGTTTGAATATTTATCTTAATTCTAGTAGGATCGCCAAACTAAATTAATAACCTTGCTGCACTTATTTTTATACAAGGTAGCTTAAACCAAAAGGGAAGAGATGAGACATTATGAATTAGTTCTACTGGTACATCCAGATCAGAGTGACCAAGTACCTGAAATGATCAATCGTTATCAGGACATCGTGAAGAAAAATAATGGGATGATACATCGTTCAGAAAACATTGGACGACTTCAATTAGCCTATACAATCGAAAATATGCATAAAGCACACTATGTTATTATGAACATTGAATGTGACGATAAAGTTGTTCATGAGCTGGAATCATCATTTAAATTTAATGACTCGATCATAAGGCATCTTTTAGTTAAAACTAAAAAAGCTGAGACGGAACCATCAAAGTTATTTCTCATACATAACAAAGACAATAAGTATGGAAAAAAAGAAACTGTTAATTTAAAAAATAAAGAGCCAGATGAAAAAAAAGATAAGACTGTTGCTAATCCATCAATAGATACGAAGGCACCCAATGAAGAAGAACAAAATGAAAAAGAATCTTCTGAACATGATGCAGATGAAAATATAAAAGAAGAAAAAGTGGAAGAAGAAAATGAAAAGAATAAAGACTAAGAATAAAAAAGGTTTTAAACGTAAGAAGAATTTAAATCGCAATAAGAATAAGTATTGTAAATTTACTGCTGAGGGTGTCGAACAAATAGATTATAAAGATATAGATATTCTAAAGAAATACATAACTGAAACTGGAAAAATTATTCCAAGTAGAATTACAGGAACAAAGAATCATTATCAAAAACAACTGGCTATAGCTATAAAAAGAGCAAGACACTTAGCCTTACTACCCTACACAGATCAACACTCTTAAAAGGTAAATAATGGAAGTTATATTAAAAGAAGATATAAACAACCTTGGTAATCTTGGAGAAGTTGTATCAGTTAAACCTGGTTATGCGAGAAACTATTTGGTGCCAAAAGGTAAAGCTGCATTTGCAACAAAAGAAAACCTTAAATTACTAGAACAACAAAAAGAAGAACTGAAGCGCAAACAGACAGAAGAATTAATAGTCATCAAAGAACAAGCTTCTAATTATGAAAATTTGTCGTTGGTTATTGAGGCAAACGTTACTGAGGAAGGAAATTTGTATGGTTCAATAGGCACCATAGATATAGCAAATGCCGCTAAAGAAAAGGGTTTAGAGCTAGAGAGAAGTCTAATTGATTTACCTGATGGACCAATAAAAACCATTGGTGATCACGAGGTAAATTTAATCTTCCATGGCGAAATACAGGTTAAAATTAAGGTCCAAGTTGTCGGCGGTGAAGTTGCTATAAAAAATACTTTGGATTCTGAAGAAGAAGACGATAATATCGATGATCCTATTAAAGAAAATGAAATCATCGAAGAATCTGAATAAATGGCTAAGGCAGCTGAATCAAAACAAAAAATAGAGTCCCTAGGTCAATTATCATTACCTTATTCCTCTGATGCAGAAGCAGCATTAATTGGTGGTTTGTTACTGGATATAGATAATCAAGCCTACGATAAAATTGCTAACATTCTCTCAGATAGAGATTTCTACCATCCACAAAATAAACAAGTTTTTACAACAATACAATTACTAAAAGAAGAATCAAAGGTCACTGATTTATTGACCGTATCAGATTACTTAGATTCAGCCAGTGACTTCAAAGAAAAGCCTTCCATCAATTACCTCAGCGATATTGTTGAAAACACAGCAGGCAGTTCAAATATCATTGAATATGCAAAAATCATAAGAGAAAAAGCTTTACTCAGAGAATTAATTCAAATTAGTACCGACATTGCTCAGAGTGCTTTTAAACCAGAAGGTCGTTCACCCTCAGAATTAGTTGATCTAGCTGAGTCACGTATTTTTGAAATTGCTGAAAGAGGTAACAGAAATGCTACTTATTCTGAGATGAGTGACTTAGTCAAACAAACCTATGATGAATTAGATAAAAGATCTCAGGGTGGAGGCGGAATCACAGGTGTTTCATCTGGATTCAGAGAACTAGATAATATAACTGCTGGTCTCCAGAAGGGTGAATTAATTATTATTGCAGGTCGACCCTCTATGGGTAAAACAGCTTTTGCACTGAATATTGCAGAACACACTGCGCTCGCAGATGAAAATCCAGTGGCTATATTTAGTATGGAGATGTCTGCTAGCGCGTTGTCTCAAAGAATGATTTCTTCTCTTGGAAGAGTTAATGCTCATTCCATAAAAACTGGAAAATTAGAAGAAAAAGACTGGAACAGAATTGACGGTGCTATTCAGCAAATGAAGAATGCACCTATTTACATTGATGACACTCCTTCTATAACACCAATAGAGTTGCGTTCAAGAGCGAGAAGAATTCAAAGAGAAAAAGGACTGTCATTAGTCGTTGTTGACTATCTCCAACTTATGCGAGTTCCAGGTAATAAAGAGAATAGGGCGGTTGAGATCGCAGAAATATCTAGAAATCTTAAAGCTTTGGCACGAGAGCTTAATATTCCAGTTATCGCGCTTTCACAACTTAATAGGAGTGTAGAACAAAGACCAGATAAACGACCTCAAATGTCGGATTTAAGAGACTCTGGAGCCATTGAGCAGGATGCAGATTTAATAGCATTTATATACAGAGAAGAAGTATACGATAAAGACACTGATAAAAAGGGTGTCGCTTTAATTGATATAGCGAAACAAAGGAATGGGGATATTGGTGAGTTTAATCTTACCTTCTTAGGCAGGTATACTAAATTTGAAAATTGGGTTCCTGAATACGAGCAACTCTAAGAAACAACTTTGAGCTGATAATCACCTTCTATATCTTTAATCTTGATAGTCTCAACAGCATTTTCCTTCGTGCTGATAATGCTGATTAAATAATTACCTAAAGTAAATTCAGCATCAACTTCTGGAATGTATCCAAGGTTTTCTAGAATTGCTCCATTTATTGTCTTAGCTTCATCTATAGGTATTTTCCAATTCATTATTTTATTAAGGACACGAATATTTGAAGACGCATTTACAATAAAATAATCATCAACCTTTTTAGGCATTATTTCTTTATTCAGTTTTTTTGTTTCTTCAAGATAATCGCCAACAATTTCTTCAAAAATATCATCTATAGAAATCAAACCTTGAATATTTCCGTATTCATCTACCGCAAACCCTAATTTCTGATTGTTACTCTTAAACTCAACTAATTGTTGGCTTAGTGTTGTTTTTTCAGGAATAAAATAGGGTTTATTCATATATTTTTTTATTAATTGATTATCGTAAGAACTTAAGTCAATTTCTTTTAAGAAGGTATTTAGGTTTAAAACGCCTTTTATATTGTCTAAAACATCTTCATAAACCGGTAAAGAGGAGTGAAAATTACCCTCAATAATTTTTCTATTATTTTTATTTGAATTATTAATATCTATACCAATGATCTCATTATGTGGAAGCATAATGTCTTCAATTGTAATATTTCCAAGATCAAGCACCCCCATCATAATTTTTTGTCTATCAATTGAAGTTTTTGTCATTCCATCAGTGATTAGCGTTTTTAATTGGTCAATTGACAATTTTTCATCATTTTTCTCTCCTTGAGATCCAATCAATTTAAGTATGATATTCGTAAAGAAATTAATGAAATAAAATAGTGGTTTAAATAGCTTTACCATAGGGTAATAAAATCTACTAGCGGGAAGCGCTATTTTTTCAGGAAACAAAGCAGCTAGTGTTTTAGGAGGAGATTCTGCAATTAATAAAACAACAATAGTTAAAAGAATAGTTCCAATTACAACTCCTGTAGGGCCACCAATTTCCATTGATATGACACCCACGATAGACGCAGCAACAAAATTAACTAAATTATTCCCAAACAGAATAAATGCGATTAATTTTTCTGGTTCTTTAAGTAGTTTTTCTGCTAATTTAGCATTCTTATTCCCTTGTCTTGATAGATGTCTAATGCGATATTTATTAACACGCATAAGAGCTGTCTCAGTTCCAGAGAAGAATGCCGATAGGACTAAAAGTATTGCTAGTAGAACAAATAATGTCTCTAGCGGAATGTCATCGCTCAATTACAGCGACTCCTTTATTATTTAATTAATTCTATTTTGATTTCTCATTTCCCTGCTGTCAAGAAAACATTGTGGAACAATAACTAAAATTACCGTACAATTCCGCGCCATAGATACGATTAACTAATAATTTATTGTGAGAACAACAAAATGGTCAAAATAAGATTGTCTAGAGGTGGTTCAAAAAAGCGACCTTTTTATCACGTAGTTGCTACAAATAGTAAAAGTGCAAGAGACGGGAAGTATATCGAGAGATTAGGCTATTACAATCCTGGAGCTTCAGATAAAGAAGAAGATATTAATATTAATCAAGAAAGACTAACCTACTGGGAATCTGTTGGTGCTCAACTTAGTGATCGTGTAAAGAAATTAGTCAAACTTTTAGGTTTGTCTAGAGAAGAGAGAGATGCTCAAAGAAAAAATAAACTAAATAAAAAGCAACTTAAAAGACAAGAATTAAAAGCTGCGCAGGCAAAAGAAGCTGAACCTGAAGCAGTCGAAGAAGAAACTCCTG
>CAUZCF010000023.1:0-11448 GCA_963578425.1 Gammaproteobacteria bacterium
TTTGAATATACAAGGTTCCATCTTTTAACATTGAAGCTAAAGCATCTATAATCTCAATAGCTTGATCAAATTCTCTGGCAGAAGTCCATGCCCCTAGGAGTAATCTAAGATTTTCCTCATTTTTTTCCACCAAGCCTGAATCCATGTTCTTCTGCATAATCTCAGCTGCCTGATAAGGTATTTCCAGATAAAAACTTAGTCTGGCAAGATTTTCTAACGTTTCTTTTTTATTAATAGCGTTATTTTTGTAGCCTAAATTTAGTGCTGCCAGAGCATCGGTGTCTTTTTGCATTTCCATATAAGCACCAGCCATTGTTTCCCAATATTGTTCTTTGTCAGGCCAATAGGTAGCTAATTGCTTGACGATAACAATAGCCTCGTCATAACGTTTATTAATAAACAAGATGGCAAGCTCTAATTGCAACCAATTTTCCTTTGGTTTTTCTGCTTTTTGATTAGCAATATGAATATAAGGCAATGCTTTGAGAGGTTGACCTTTTTGGAAGTAGGCTATACCTGCCATAATGTATGACTCAGCAGCAGGGTCTTGTTCGAATTTGTAAAATTGCATCAAAGAATCAATTGCAAGTTCCCATTTTTCTTGAGATCCATAAAGGCTTGCTAAATTAAACACAGTCCCTTGGTGTTGGCTGTTCGAAAGCGCATTGTAATCAATACATGTTTTAAACGCCTTAATAGCAGAATCCACATCGTTTTGCTGAACATAGATAAACCCCATAAACTGATGTACCACCGCTCTCTCATATTTTGATAAATTCCACTCCAACATGGCTTTTAAACTGTTCATGGCACCTTCAAGATCGCTGTTACCAAAACGGTCAGCCACCCCTTCAAACTTTTTATTAACGTTGTAAGACATTTGAGGAGCAGCGTTTGAACGCTCTATGGCAACCCTGTCTTCTTTTAGTGGATGATACTTAGGCAAGCTCTCGGAAATTGAATATTGAGGAAAGAGAACTAACAGAGTTAGCCACAACTTTAATAGATTATTATGTCTTCTGCTTGTAGTCATGCTATGAAGTAAGATTAAAATCTAACCTCTGAATAGCTTTTCTCTCAACAGGGACACCATTAACTATTCTTGGTTTGAATTTCCATTTAAGAACAGCTCGAATGACATTTCGATCAAACAGTCTTCTCGGCACAGATTCCATCACCACCACTCCCCTGACTGAGCCATCAGCAGCTATTGTTACCTCCACAACAACATACCCTTCTATGCCTTCAACTAATGCTTCTCTAGGCCATTGTGGATTAATTCGGACGATTGGTAAAACGTCTCCCTCAGCAAGTGGGTTCCCTTCCCAATTACCTAAAAAAGGACCTCCCCCAGCTATGGTTGGAAGATCAATATCTGGTATCTCAATCTTGACTTTATTCATCGTCGGTTTAACTTGCTTTTGCACAATCAATTTTGGTGGAGGTGGAGGTTCTTTTGGTGGCTTCGGTTTAATTGGTTTTCTCCTGTCTTTGAAACTTAAGCTTTCATCATCTTTGATGCGAATAAATTCCATCATTTGACCCTCAGAAGATGAACCAAGGCCCTGCTCACCTGAATCTATTAAGGCCTGCATCAAAAAGAATAAACCTAAAGTAACAATCACCCCAAGCAACAAAGCACTAAGATATCTAACCTCAGGTTTCAAATTCATTGTCAGGTCGTTCACGTTTACTTTTCCTTTGCTGATAGAGACACTTTTGAAATACCACTGAGTCTAATTTGGTCCATAATATCAATAATTAAGCCTGTTGAAGCCAGTTCATCAGCTACAATAACAACGCTACTTTCTGGGTTTTCAGCATGGGCTGATTCCATTAATATACGCACAGATTCCAATTGGATTTGATTCTTATTCATCCATATTTGATCGCTAGGTGACACCGCGATGAGAATATTTCCTAGTTCTGCTCTGGCTGCAGTTTCAGCTTCAGGTCGATTAGGGTTAATACCAGTTTCCTTAATAAAAGAAGTGGTCACTATGAAAAATATCAACATGATGAACACAATATCCATCATCGGAGTGATATTAATTTCACTATCTTCTTCTTCTCTATTTCTTCTTTTAATCATAAAATTATTTCTGTGCTGCTAATGAAACATTCTTAGCCCCAGCTAATCTAGATTGGTCAATTACTCTGACCAAAAAACCTGCGGCCGCTTCTCTATCTGCAACCACCACCACCGACGCTTGAGGTTTTAATGCCAAATACGATTCTATATTAGCTCTTACCGCATCTACTGTTATTAAACGATCTTGAACAAAAATCTGTCCCTCTGCTGAGATCCTCACTGAAATTACTTCGGATTTTTTTTGTTCTTTTATTGGTGATTTTGTAGGGCGATTGACATCAATAGAAATCTCTTTAACAAATGAGGTAGTCACTATGAAAAAAATCAACATGATGAAAACAATATCAAGCATTGGAGTGATATTAATTTCACTTTCTTCACGTTTTTTCTTAAATCTTCGTCTCATCTTTAAATTATTCGATCACCAATTGATCGGCAACTCTTGAAACTTCATCGTCAGCTTTTCTTTTCAGCAAATTAGCTATATACAACCCTGATATGGCTGCAACTAAACCTGCCATTGTTGGTATTGTGGCTTGCGATACCCCACTAGCCATTAATCTTGCGTTGCCAGTCCCAAAAAAAGTCATGACATCAAACACCTTGATCATGCCTACTACTGTGCCTAAAAGTCCTAGTAGTGGTAAAATCTGCATCATAGTTTCAATTGTTAATAAAAACTTCTTAGTATCAACCGATACTTGAGAAATAATCTGATCTCGAATTCTCATGGAAAACCAGTCGCCTTTATTATCTATTGCTTCCCACTCACTAATAGCCTGATGTCTGCGAACAGGCAATAAAAACTGAAAAAACCAGAATCGTTCAATGATCAATGTCCACATAATAGTGGTAACCAAAAGGATGCCCCAGAGAACAGGTCCTCCTGCTTCAAAGAAATCTCTTATTTCTGGTAATACTAATGTCAGAAAACCCACGCCAACTAAAGAGAAAGTTGCTAAAATTATTGCAGTTTCCCTGCCTATGGATTGACCCTCAAACCAACTTAAAAAGTTCTTCAGAGATGACATAAAATGGCACTACTTCTTTCCGGCATTCCTAGCAATTAACCCGGCGCTTTGTTCTTCTATGATTTCAATCAAGGAGCCACTCCAGCTGCTCAAAACACTATGTAAGAAAACCAAAGGGATAGCGACTATAAGACCAAGCATTGTGGTGACAAGTGCTTGCGATATACCGCCAGCCATAAGTTTAGGGTCCCCAGTACCAAAGAGTGTAAGAGCTTGGAAAGTGACAATCATACCCACCACAGTACCCAAGAGGCCAAGCAAAGGTGCGATTGCAGCAAACACCTTAATAATGCTATGGAATTTCTCTAATTTTGGCACTTCTCTTAAAATAGCTTCATCAATCTTTAATTCTAAAGATTCGGGATCAACATCTTGATTTTGACTGAACACTGAAAGTATTCGACCTAAAGCATTGTCATCAGAAGCTTGGTCTGATTTTAACTGACGATTAATGGCATCACCCTCGTCTTTAAGGAACTTCAATCTCCATCCAGATAGAATTAAACCCAGTAATCCAATAAAAATAATAATAAAACCAACTATACCTCCTTGATTGATCCTTTCTCCAATCCCTGGAGCTTGTATCAGAAGACCTAAAATTTGTCCTCTGCTTGGATCAACAGCCATAGTTGTATAGCCTTCTTCAAGATCAAAAAGATCATCAGCTAAGGATCTAAAGCGTCTTGCAGGTTGTCGAGCTAAGACTTGGAGTGATTGAGTTTCAGGAATAAATTTAAGAAAAAAGTTCTCAGTAATAGCATTAAATACACCAATTCTTACAACCTCAGCATCTGAGATAGAGCCGCCTGGGAGAATTACTTGGCTGTTAAATCGCTCGACATTTCCTGATTTAGTCATCTCTTCGAGCATGGTCACAATTAAACCTTTCATTTGATTAATGTTAGGTAAATTTCTGGTTTCTGCTAATGCAGCTAATGCCTCTTCCCTTCCAGGGTATTGAATAGATACTAACGAATTCTTGACTGTCGCTATAGCTTCACCAGCAACTTGTCTAACAACACCAAATAGTTCTCCAAAATTTCCAATTCTTATTCGTAGAGTCTCTCCAATATCTTCGAGAACTTTTTCATTGTCCTCAAATTCTTTTTGTAATCGCACACTACGTTCTTCTTCTTGATTAAGCCTGATCTTTGCCTCTTCTAATAATTCACGTTGTCTATCTCTGGCACTTAAGAATTTGTCCTCTCTTTCTTTATTAATCATCCCCGTCGTAATGCTATCGGTTTTAGTGATTTCTAGAAGCTGTTCCATCGTTTTAATATTCTTCAGCTTTTCCAATAGAATCGGGTCAAGAACCTCCTCTACTGATTCACTGCCTTCTTGAGCGACAACACCAAAGCTGAGTAACAACACAAAGACTGATAGAAGAGTATTTTTTATTATCACTTGACTCATTGCATTACCCTTGGAGCCTCAACTGGCAATTGAATAAGGTCAGGTGTAATTTGTTTCTTGGCTATTCTTAAACCTTCTTTAACATAGTCAGTGTATTTTCTAGGTAAATTTTCCCATTGTTGTGTTTGTTTGTTCCAAAATCCTGTCTCCTTCTGATCAGGTGTTTGATATGTTAATGATGTTCTTCCGATTCTTAAGAAATCGACTTGTCTACTTTCACCATTAATGTCTAAGAATCCTGTGTAAGCCTCAATATCTGAACCAAAACTTGTTTCAATTTGGTAGGCGTCCATGATTTGCCTAAACTTCTCAGAAACAGTTATATCAGACTCATTCATAATAACCCTGAGTCGGTTAACCCTGTCCTTTCTTTCTTCAAGCAAAAAGGGGACATCAAGATCAATAAAACGATCCAAGGTTTCAATGCTTTCTAACATTAATGGCACGATGCCTCGTTCAATCAAAGCAAAGTCTTGAAGTTGACGATTAATATTTACTATCTGTTCTTCTTGGTCCGTGATTAAACGTTCAACATAATCATTGTAGGCTATCAATCGATCAATCTGTTGAAGCACCAAGCGATATTCTCCTAATAACTCTTGAGTCTCAACTGATAAATCAGTAATTTTTTCTTGTGAACCCTTTGAGTCTATAGTGCTGTCGTTTTGAACAAATAAACTGTCACCTAAGATCTCCACTGGGTCTGGAAGCACTATATCTTCAATATTGTCTTCTTGAGCAATTGATGTTGTGGAATACACCAAATTAATAGCTATTACTAAGAATAGAGGCAATGAAAAATATTTCTTTATGAATGGGTACATATTCTATTTATTGATTCCTTTTGAAACCTTTAAATATCAAAGCAAGTTATCAGATAGGAGCATTAAATTAAAGTGCTTTGTCTTTAGACTGTCTAAGTGACATTAACAACATAACCAGTAAATAGGAAAGTATAAATGGTAATCCTGCTTTCCCAGGAGTGATTCCTGCTGTGTATTCAGGAGTCAATGGGTAAAGCCGTCCTACGACTAAGGGCCTCATCAGCCAAGTAAATATCCATAATAAATACATCAATGGAATTAGATTGCGATATGAAAAAAGTATAATAACATTGAGTATAACAAAGCTTACTTGTTGCAAACCCCACAGAGAAAAAGCCATATAGATAATGTGATTGGGGTCAGGAATTGATTCAAAAACAATAATATTTCCTATTTCATTGGCAGCATATTGAGGTTGAAGAAAATGCATATAAGCACTAAAAGTCATTAACAACATAAATAAAATCATGCCGTAAAAAGCTATGGGAGATCCTAAGTAATTATTGTTCGCCTGTTTGGGTATAATTCTTCCGATCATCAAAATCACCTTCACATATCAGTATAATTTGGACCGCCTGTTCCCTCAGGGCAACGCCAGTCTATATTCTGTGATGGGTCCTTGATATCACAAGTTTTACAATGAATACAATTTTGAGCATTGATCTGAAAATACGGGGTTCCTGATTCAGATTCTAGAACTTCATAAACACCGGCAGGACAATACAGTCTTGCGGGTTCTCCAAACTCAGGTAAATTTTTCTCGATGGGTATGGTCGGGTCGTTTAAATGCAGATGGCACGGTTGATCTTCTTCATGATTGACGCCAGATAAATAGATTGAGGAAGTGCGATCAAAAGTGACGATATTATCTGGTTTTAGATAATCCTTTTTTGCAGCCTTATTAAAAGGTGATAATTTAGCATAATCCTCACCTGTTGCTGATAGAGTAAAAGGAAGTCTTCCTGAAAATAAATTCTGATCAATCCAAATAAAAATAGAACCCAGCAATAAACCAAACTTTTTCTGTAAAGGTGAAAAATTTCTGGCTCGATGTAACTCATCAAATACCCAAGACTGTTTTAAGTGATCTTCAAAATCATCTAGTTCATCACTTCGAGTTTCATTTTCAATCGATTGAACGTATGTTTCAGCTGCAATAATGCCTGTTTTCATTGCTGTATGGGTTCCTTTAATTTTAGCCCCGTTCATAAACCCAGCGTCGCAACCAATCATCACCCCACCAGGGAAAGTAAGTTTAGGTATTGATTGAATGCCGCCTTTATTAAGCGCTCTTGCTCCATATGAGATTCGTTCACCATCTTTTAGTAATCCCTTAAGCTCTGAATGTGTCTTCCATCTCTGGAATTCCTCAAAAGGGCTTAAATTGGGGTTAATGTAATCAAGTGAGACAATTAAACCAATGAACACTTGATGATTAGGAGCATGATAAATAAAGCCCCCTCCTTCAGTGTTATTATCTAATGGGAAGCCAGCAGTATGCATTACTAAGCCTTCTGAATGCTGTTCAGGGTCTATATTCCATACTTCTTTAAATCCAATACCGTAATGCTGCGGATCAGAATTCTCATCTAAAGAATATTTATTGATTAATTGTTTACCCAAATTACCTCGACAACCCTCAGAAAATATTGTCTGCTTTGCTCGAAGCTCGTAACCCATCTCATAACCGTCTTTAGGTTTACCGTCCTTATCAAGACCCATGTCACCTGTGATCACACCTACAATTTTTCCCTCCTCCTCAATGAGATCAACTGCTGGAAAACCAGGAAACACATTAACTCCAAGATTCTCAGCCTCTCGTCCTAGGTACTGACACATAGACCCTAAGCTGATAATTCGATTCCCATGATTCATCATGGTTTTGGGCATTAAAAATTTAGGCACTGAAATACTTGTATTTTCTCCAGTTAAAAAAAGCATTTTGTCATCAATTACAGGGGTTTGAAGAAAATTATTCCCCTCATCCCACTCAGGGATCAACTCATCCAAAGATCTGGTCTCTATGACAGCTCCTGAAATGATATGAGCTCCTATTTCAGAACCTTTCTCTAGTAAGCAGACGCTCAAATCTAAGTTATTTTCATTGGATAGCTGCATCAAACGAATGGAGGCACTTAGCCCTGCTGGCCCAGCGCCAACTACTACTACATCAAATTCCATGGATTCTCTACTCATCTGTTCTACTGGGTTATTGGTATCAGATCTGTCTGATCTGGAACGGATGTAACAGGCTCATAAGTAGAGGTATGATCTTGAAACTCATTAAATGCTTCAGCAATTTCTTCAATACTTGCATTGACCCTTAATACCCTTACATGTTTTATTTGGAGCTCTTTAATTCCATCCAATCTATGATGTCCATCTATAAGATAGTTATCTTGATCGACAACCAAAGGTCTATATTCATCATTTAATAGCCATCCTTTTTCTTGAACTCTAAGTCCTCTAACTCTCTGTGTTTGAACAGGAATAATGTCTTTAGTGGGAATAGTAACTTTTTCATAAGAGTAATCACTTGCATCAAGTATCTCTTGATTTAGTTGAGGAAGTTGGTTTCGCTCAAAATGTTTGTCTGCAGCTAATACTGTGAGCGACAAGACTATCATCATAAGAATTATGAGTAGCTTGTTCATCCTAATCTCTTTAAAGTTGAAAACCTTCAAACTTTTTGCCTATTGGTGTTATATCCATTTTTGTTAAATTGATATTAGAATTTTACTACGAACTATTCTTGTAGTCTTCATTATTCCTGTTTTAATAGTTGCAGATGAAAGATTAATTACATCCAAACCCATATAATTTATAATCCTATGGAAAAGTTAAGGAGAGAGACTAAGTGGCAGGAAAACTCATTCTTTGTAGGCACGGACAAAGTACATGGAATCTTGAAAACAGATTCACTGGTTGGGTGGATGTGGATCTTACAGAACAAGGACAAACTGAAGCTTTAGAGGCAGGAAAACAGCTAAAGTTAGCTGAATTAACTTTTGATATCGCTTTTACCTCCGTACTTAAGCGAGCAACTAAGACGCTTTTCATTATCCTAGAAGAGATGAATCTAACCTGGATACCTGTAATCAATTCTTGGGAACTAAATGAAAGACACTATGGGGCACTTCAAGGATTAAATAAAGTAGACGTGGCTAAACAATATGGTGAGGATCAAGTACAAACATGGAGAAGAAGTTATGATACCCCTCCCCCTGTTATGGCTGAAGATAACAGTTCACACCCAAGATTTGATGCAAAATATGATGGTATAGAAGGCTTGCCAGGATCGGAGAGCCTAAAAGATACTTTGGCTAGAGTGAAGCCTTATTGGCAAGATAAAATCTTACCTTCACTCCTAGGCAATCAAAATGTCTTAATTGTTGCTCATGGGAACAGTCTTCGTTCTCTAATAAAAATTATTGATAATATTAATGATCAAGACATTGTCTCACTCAATATTCCAACAGGGGTTCCTCTGGTCTATGAGTTTAATGAGAACCTGAAGCCAACTTCTAAATATTTTCTTGGTGATGAAAAAGCTATCAAAAAGGCTACTGAAATGATTGCTCAACAAGGTAGCATAGAAACATAATGATTTATCAAATTGATAAACATAGTCCAAAATTCAACGACACTAACTTTATTGCTCCCAATGCAACAGTGATTGGACGAGTGGTACTAGAAGAGGATGCAAGCGTCTGGTTTAACGTCGTAATCAGAGGGGATAATGATCCTATTATTATTGGTAAAAAAAGCAATATTCAAGATGGGTCTATACTGCATACTGATCTGGGGGCACCATTGAATATTGGCGAAGGTGTTACAGTAGGACATAAAGTTATGCTTCATGGTTGTAGCATCTCTGAGAATTGTCTTATTGGAATTAACTCAACAATACTCAATCATGCAGTGATTGGAAAAAACAGCATAGTTGGGGCTAATTCGTTGATCACGGAAGGAAAAGAATACCCTGACAATACTCTTATTATGGGCTCACCAGCAAAACCTATTCGTGAGTTAAGAGAGGCAGAAATTATGATGATTAATATGTCTTCTGAGCATTACGTTGAGAACGGAAAACGATTTATGAACTCGCTCTCTAACGTCTAATTCGCATCAACCCTTCTTGGGACGTAGAAGCAATCAACAGTCCATCTTGAGAGAAAATCTGTGCTCTGGCAAAGCCTCGTGCTCCTGATGATCTAGTGCTTTCATAAGCAAACAACATCCATTGATCAATTAACATTGGTTTGTGAAACCACATGGCATGATCAAGACTGGCCATCTGGAAACGGGACTGCATCAAATTAGTACCGTGTGGAAGTATTGCGGTTGTCAATAGATCATAATCTGAGACATAAGCCAAAAGAGCTTCATGCAAGCCAATATGCTGAGGTACTTCTCCTTTAGCTTTAATCCAACTGTGCTTAATTGGTGCAGTTGTTTTATTGGTCAAAAAATGAGGTGGTTCAACTGGTTTGACCTCAAAGGGACGTTCTCTAGTCAGCATTCTCTTAATGCGACCAGGTAATTGCTCAACCCACTCTGGTTTTATCAGGTCCACCAAATCTTCTAGCTCATCGGGTCCTTTAACTTCTGGCATTTCAGATTGATGCTCTAATCCCTCCTCAGGTTTTTGAAAAGATGCTGTCATATTGAATATTTGTTCACCGTGTTGAACTGCAATAATTCTTCGATTAGAAAAGCTTCCTCCATCTCTGGCACGATCAACTTCATAGACTATGGGCGCTTTAAAATCCCCACGTCTTAAAAAATAAGCATGCAAAGAATGCACTGAACGACCCTCAATGGTTCTTGTAGCAGCCATTAATGCTTGGCCTAAGACTTGCCCTCCAAACACTTGGGGGCTACCGATATCTTGACTTTCACCCCTAAAAATATTCTCTTCAATGACCTCAAGATCCATGAGTTCAACTAACCGTTCAATAGTGGTATCAAGAGTGTTATTTGATTTCATAGCTATGTGAAATAATAAAAAGAAACCGTTTCTGCAACACAAGCGGGTTTTTCTTCACCTTGTATTTCAACAGTGGTTTCACCGATTACCTGTGTTGCACCTGATCGCTGTCTGACTCGCGTGATTGTAGCTCGTGCACGAATTTTACTATCCACTGGAACCATATTGGTAAAACGAACTTTATTAACTCCATAATTAATAGCGCGCTCTAGATTGGCAAACTCAATAAAAGTTGCCGTCATAGCAGGCACCATAGAAAGAGTTAAATAACCATGCGCAATGGTCTTAGAACCTGGCATTTCCTTCTTAGCTCTATCAATGTCAACATGGATCCATTGGTGATCGTTTGTGGCATCTGCAAATTGGTTGATCTGTTCTTGAGACACATCAAACCATTCGGAAATTCCTATTTCCTGCCCCTCCAATGCCAGCAAATCTTCAAACGATGTGATGGTGTGACTCATGAGCCTTCAACAGAAATATTACCTATGGTATTCATAAACTCCAATCGAGTAGCATCGTTAGTTCTAAAACCACCTGTCATAGTGCTGGTCACCATATCCACATTACTTTTATGAACACCACGGGTGGTCATACAAGCATGTCTAGCCACAATAACGACACCGACACCTTTGGGTTGTAAAACCTCTTCAATGGTGTTGGCAATTTGTTTAGTCATTTTTTCCTGGACTTGAAACCGTCGAGCATAAGTGTCAACGACTCGAGCTAATTTACTAATTCCGACCACTTTGTTCTTAGGTAGATAAGCCACATAAGCCTTACCAGTAATCAAAGCAATGTGATGTTCACAATGAGACTCAAAATCAATGCCTCTTAAAGTCACCATTTCATCGTAATCCTCAACTTCTTCAAAAGTTCGGTTTAAATACTCATTAGGATCTTCATTGTAGCCACTGAACCAGTCTTGATACGCTTTAGCAACGCGTTCAGGGGTTTCTAACATCCCTTCTCTATCGGGATCATCACCAGCCCATTTTATTAAGGTTCTTACTGCCTGTTCGGCGGCTTCACGTGATGGCAGTTTTGATTCTTTACTCATTATTAATGCTCAAATGGTTATATACAATCGAGAAA
>CAUZCF010000024.1:0-11360 GCA_963578425.1 Gammaproteobacteria bacterium
CGATGAAAATCCAACAATTCTTATTAATAACGCAGGCATTAGTATGGAAAGTCTAATGATGAGAATTAAAGAGGATGATTGGGATAAAGTGATCAAAACTAACCTATCTTCGGTTTTCTTTCTTTCCAAAGCTGTGATTAGAGGAATGATAAAAAAAAGGCAGGGCAGGATCATTAATATTGGCTCAGTGGTTGGCTCAATAGGAGCTATTGGGAATGCTCATTACAGTGCAACAAAATCTGGCTTAATGGGTTTAACTAAATCCATTGCTTTGGAAGTTGGCTCTAGAAACATAACTGTAAACACGATTGCACCAGGTTATATCAAGACAGACATGACTAAAGATATGAATCAAGAATTAAGTGATACATTAATGAAGAAAATACCTTTGAATCGTTATGGCCAGCCTATAGATATAGCAACCACTGCTCTTTTTCTTGCCTGTAGCTCTGGAGCCTATATTACAGGCCAAACAATTCATGTGAACGGTGGTATGTACATGGATTAGATATTTATTTAAAATTGCTTGAGAAAAGAGTGATTTTCCATACAATACAATAATTCAATATAGGGGGAGTGGTAATGAGCGTTAACGAAAGAGTTAAAGGCATTGTAGCTGAGCAACTTGGTATTGGCATTGATGAAATAAACAACGAATCTAGCTTTATAGATGATTTAGGTGCCGATTCACTAGATACTGTTGAACTTGTTATGGCTCTTGAAGAAGAGTTTGATGTAGAAATCTCTGATGAACAAGCAGAAAATATTGCTACCGTTCAAACCGCAATAGACTATATCAATAATAACGCTGACTAATACTCAGTCTCCATTTTTAAATCATAAAACCACTGGGTAAATGCCCTCTGTTGGTTCTTTGAATTGTGAAAAAATATTGCAATTTCGTGCATAATAACAACTGCTTAGATTCTATTTAACAGAATCCATCAGTGGAAACAAAAATGTCAGGATTATTTATAACAATTGAAGGGATTGAGTGCGTAGGAAAATCTACCAATGCTAAATTTATTTCAGCTCTACTGAATAAAAAAAATATTAAAACACATGTAACTAGAGAACCAGGCGGAACTGCTCTAGGTGAAAAGATCAGAAAAATACTCCTTTTTGAACAAAATGATTCAATTTCTCCTCTCGGAGAATTACTCCTCCTTTTTGCTGCTAGGGAAAAACACATCAATGAGGTGATAAAACCTAATTTAGAACAAGGCAAATGGGTCATCAGTGATCGATTCACTGATGCTAGTTTTGCTTATCAAGGTTTTGGCAGAGGATTGGGTTTTGATCAAGTTAATCAATTAAAACAAATCGTTCAAAATGAGTTTGAACCGGATCTAACTTTTCTCTTAGACGCCCCAATTGATGTTATAAAAAGTAGAAGAAAGCTTAATCCGAATGATCGTTTTGAATCTGAAGATAGACAATTTTTTGAGAGGGTAAGACAAGGCTATTTGCAACTGGCATCTGTCTTTAGCGATAGAGTAAAAATTATTGATGCCACCCAGTCAATAGAGCAAGTTCAAGCTGAGATTCAGAGTTATTTATTAGACTTTATCGAAACAACCTCATGAAGACCCAAATGGCATGGTTAGAGCCTATTTACAAACAATTTGAAACCTCAATACAAGAACATCAAACAGCCCATGCCTTTTTAATAAAAGGGCAAGTAGGAGTGGGTAAAAATAATCTTGCTGTGCATCTCACTAGCGGTTTTCTTGGAGATGAGACTAAACTAATCAACAATGAAGGCGATGAGGGGATAGTCCCAGATTGTAGATTAATTTCTCCTGTGGAAGGTAAAGAAACTATCTCAATAGATCAAATTAGATCTTTAAAATCGTTTCTCTTACTAACCAGTTTAAAAGGCCATGGTAAAGTAGGTATTATTAATCCAGCTGACTCCATGACATACCCAGCAGTCAACAGTCTTCTTAAAATTCTTGAAGAACCTCCAGAAGACACATTACTGATTCTATTAACTGATTCTATCAATAAACTACCCAGTACAATTGTCAGTAGAGTACAAATTATCACTGTTGAAAATCCAAATAAACAACAAACTTTAGAATGGCTTAACAATTCCAATGAAACAAGCAACTGGGATGAAATCATTAATATTTTCGGATGCAGACCTGTTCTTTTAGACAAGCTTGGTCACACTTATCTTAGTGAACGCATAGCAACTGTTTCAAATGAATTTCACGGACTCTTAACAAAAAAAATCAAACCTTCTCAATTAGCCAACTCTTGGAAATCTGAAGAATTAGAGATCAATTTAAGACTCGTTTATTACTGGTTTTCAAAATTTTTGTATCACTATCTTCTAGAAACAGATAATCATGATTTAATGCCAGAATCTCTTCAAGAATTACTAGGGATGGATATTAATCTTGAAGAAAGTTTTAATCTACTGAATGAAATTGCTAGCATAAGGCAACTTAAGATTAATGGAAAAAGCTTGAATTGGAGCTTGCAAATCACTAATTTACTAAGTCCAATGTATTCAAACATGAAAGGATTACAAAGTTTTGAGTCAAGAACCTAAAAACATAGATGCTCTCATTATAGGGGCTGGACCTTGTGGTTTATTCCAAGTATTTGAATTGGGCTTACTAGGAATCAATTCAATCATTATAGATAGCATGGATAAAATTGGAGGGCAATGCTCTGAACTCTATCCGGATAAACCAATTTATGATATTCCTGGCATACCTGTATGTTCGGCAGAGGAATTGGTTGGTAACCTTTTGAAACAAATAGAGCCTTTTAACCCACAGATTCAACTAAGTGAAGAAGTGGTGGGTGTAGAAAAAATGAATAAGGGTTATTTAGTTACTACAAGCAAAGAAAATCAATTCATTACTAAAACAATTTTTATTGCTGGAGGAGTAGGCTCGTTTCAAGCTAAAAAACTAAGATTAAAAAATATCAGTGACTATGAAGACCAATGGTTATATTACAAAATCCAAGACAAAAACAAATTAATTGGCAAAAATATTGTCATATTCGGAGGCGGGGACTCAGCATTAGACTGGGCTATTGAATTTGCAACTGATAAGAACTTCTTAGATTCTGGAGGCCAAGTAACTCTCGTTCATCGAAGGGATGAGTACAGGGGTGCTACAGCCTCTGTTAATACAATGAAGGATCTAGCTGAACAAGAACTTATTAAGCTTTACGAAACATCCACTTTAAGATCATTTAAAACTGATAATAATAGCTTAAAATCCCTCACTCTTTACAGGGATGGAAAAGAATTAGAAGTAGAAGCTGAAGTGGCGCTAGTTTTCTTTGGGCTATCACCAAAACTTGGACCTATAGGTGATTGGGGACTAGAGATAAACAAAAAATCGATAGAGGTGAACACTGAGTCATTCGAAACAAATCATCCCAGTATTTTTGCCATTGGAGATATAGCAAACTACCCAGGAAAGAAAAAATTGATTCTTAGTGGCTTTCACGAAGCAGCGCTTGCTGCATTTGCTGCAAAAGCCATTATTGAACCAGGAAAGAAAGTTCATCTGCAATACACCACCACCAGCCCAAAACTTCAAGAACGACTAGGGGTATCTAAAAAATAAAGGTAGACTAAAGGTTCTTCAAAAGGGGATGAAGAAGTGGGAATAGAAATTACAGGTTGGGGCATGTGTGCGCCGCCTTCAATATTAACAAATGATGATTTGTCGACCATTCTGGATACCAATGATGAATGGATTACCTCTCGAACTGGTGTAAAAGAAAGAAGAATAGCCCACACGTCACTCAGTGATATGGGCACAGTCGCTGCAAAACATGCTCTTGCAAGTGCTAATAAAGACCCTAAAGACATCGATGCAGTGATAATGGCCACTTGCACACCTCAATATATTATTCCAAGTACCGCTTCAATCATTCAGAAAAAAATTGGTAACAAGCATGCTGCTGCATTTGAGCTTAACTCTGCTTGCACTGGCTTTGTGTATGGTTTAACAACTGCCTATTCATTAATTTCTTCTGGGGTGATGAAAAATGTACTGCTTGTGGGGGGAGAAAAAGTTAGTTTCTTTTTAGACTGGACTGAAAGAGATACTGCTGTGTTATTTGGTGATGGTGCTGGAGCCGTAGTGATTGAATCAGTTGATAACGATTCTAAGCTTTATTCATCAAAATTAACCTGCGATCCATCTTATGGAGATGCACTAGCGCTTAATAACTTTGGATCTAGTATGGAGTTCAAAGACCCAAAAGAGGGTTATTTTTTAGGTATTAGTTTTACAGGACAAGAAATATTTAAAAATGCAGTGAGAACAATGTCGAGACTTGCTGAGGAAGCATTAGCAGAATCAAACCTTACAGTTGATGATATAGACCTGTGTATACCTCATCAGGCTAACCTAAGAATTCTAGAAGCAACAGCTAAAAGATGTAATTTTCCTATGGAAAAAATGATTGTAAATCTTGATAAATACGGCAACACCTCAGCTGGCTCGATACCGATTGCTTTAACAGAAGCTATTGAAGAGGGAAAAGTTAAACCTAATTCAAAAATGCTTTTCTTAGCCTTTGGAGGAGGTCTCACCGGTGCTGCCACAATAATTGACTGGGGCTCAAGAGTAACATCAATTAAAACATCAGATGCAGCCTTACCTGAGAGCGATAAAACAGCGTTAGAATTGGTTAAAGAAATCTCAGGCTAATAATTTTATCTTCTGACACAAATTATTTACAGTTGAGTTGGAGCAGAGATGTCGTTGGTTACGATTGGCCTCTAATTCATATCTGGGCATACAGCAATGATTTCATTATTGTTAAAATTAAATAGAATCACTTAGAATCTAAATACTTATTGAATAGTTTGACCATCACTTAAAAAACTTAGTTATGACAATTGAAACCGATGTACTAATAATTGGAGGGGGAGTTGCAGGTTCAGCAATGGCGTGTAGTTTAACTGGTAGAGGTTATAGAGTTATTCTATTAGAAAAATCTGAAAAGCCCCAAGACACTGCAAGAGGAGACCACATTCAACCGTATGTTTGCAATATCCTTAATCAATGGGGAGTACTTGATAGCTTCTTCGAAGCGGGGGCAAAAAGAAGATCGGGCTCACTGTGGTTTGATGAATCAGCTAAATTTCTAATGGATGCCAATGTCTCAAAGCTAGATATTCCTCAACCCTTCTTTATGTTTATTAACCATGAGGATATCAGCGAAGTATTTATAAAGTTTGCTTCTAAAGATGACAACTTCTCCATTTTTAGACCTATTATTAATTGCCAGCATATCTCCACTAATGATGATGAAAGCTTATACAAATTAGTTTTAAAGGATAAAACTGAACATATCATATCGACGAAGTTAGTTGTTGGCGCTGATGGTATTGCCTCAAATATCACTAAAAAATTTGAATTGGAAAGAGAAACATTCCGATACGATCGAGCCTTAGCTGTGCTCTTCTCTAAAGAGTATCAAGCAGATTCTCATAACAACCTTAGAACCTATCTTACTGATAGAGGTATAGTCACGATGATACCTCGTGCAAATGGGGGCTGCAAAATAGGACTTACTATAGATCGAAATGAGGTCAAAGAATGGAAGAAAATGAGTGATGATGATTACACCAAATTTATAGGCTCGTTAGTTCCAGAATATAAATCTCTACCAATGTACTCAGCGGGTATCTATCCGCCATCAATGATCATTGCCAAACGCTGGGTAAAAGATAATCTGGTTCTTATCGGTGATGCTTGCCATGGACTTCACCCTGGCAGAAGTCAAGGAATGAACACCACGATTAAGTGTATAGATCAATTGGTTAAGCTATTACCGAAAGACATTGATTTTAATAAACAACAAGTCACTGAGGCATTAAAGACTTATCAGAACATAATGAAGGGCGAAATAAATCATTTACTGGAATCAAATCATAAAATGGGACTTGCTATGGATAAATTTGATAGGGAGTCAAAAGTTGCAGAAATTAATAAGTATATAGAGCTTGAAAATGATCAAGAAAAAGGTCTCACTTATCGAATGAATTCTGCAGGATATGGAGTTAACTAATGATTGAGATAATGAGCTAATGGAGAGAACCTTACATAAAGACCTATACTTTGAATCTGATTGGTTTAAAAAAGAATGTGAGAATATTTTCCATAAAGAATGGTTCTGTTGTGGTCGAGAGGAAGATATTCCTAATATTGGGGATTACAAAGTCATAGCTTTAGGTGGAGAGAGTATTTTTTTATTAAGATCAAACGATCAAAAGATTCGAGCTTTTTTTAATTTTTGCAAACATAGAGGTTGCCAACTTTTAGAAGATAGTACATCCGGCCGCTTAAAAAGAAATATTATATGTCCATATCATTCGTGGACATATAATTTTGACGGATCTATTGCTAAAACGCCTCATCTCGATGTCGATTTAAAGGATACAAAATTTCATCTGAACCAAGTCAAGCTAGAGACCTGGGGAGGCTTTATTTTTCTTAATATGAGTGGAGATGGTGGTTTTAAAAATAAATTTGAAGACATTCAAGAACAATTTAAACGCTATCCTTTAGACGAGCTCTTGTCTTCTTCTAAATACAACTATTCGGTTCAATCAAATTGGAAAGTGATAATCGAAAATTACAACGAATGCTATCATTGTGCAGGCGTTCATCCTGAGTTGTGTCGGGTTGTACCAGCGTTCAAAGAAAACGGGGGCTCAAGCCTAAATTGGGAGGAAGGCATTCCTCAAAGAGAAGGCACCAACACATTCACTTTTACAGGGACTACTAATAGGCCACCATTCCCAGGTCTTAATGATAATGAAAAAGAAAAACATTTTGGACAAGCTATTTATCCTAACTTGCTGATCAGTTTATCTATGGATCATGTGGCAGCATTTATAGTTTCTCCTGAAGGTCCAGGTAGAACCTCAATTGACTGTAGAATTCTCTTCCATCCTGAATCAATCGGCATGAAAGATTTTGATCCATCTGATGCAGCAGACTTTTGGCATATGGTCAACAAACAAGACTGGAGCATATGTGAAAAAGTACAAAAAGGGATGAGTTCATCTGCCTTTGAGTACGGTTTTTATGGGAAAATGGAAGATGAAAATTTAGACATAAGAAAATATATATCTGAAAAATTGGACATCAATTTTGATTAATACATCTAAACCCACAAATATTCGATGGCGAGTCCTATTCATCACACTTGTGCTTGGCTATATTGCTTATGTATTTAGGGGCAATCTTTCGGTCATCGGTAAATTTTTAATGGATGACACAGGCATCTCGCAGATAGAATTAGGCTGGCTTCTCTCCTCATTTTTATGGGGTTACACACTCTTTCAGTTTCCAGGAGGTCTACTCTCAGAGAAAATAGGGCCTAAAACAACACTTGTTCTGTGTACACTGGGTTGCACTTTAATCACAATAATTTCTGGTTTAATTGTAATAGGTGGATTCTCAATAGCTTTAATGATTCCACTGTTATTCATCTGTCGCTTCCTACTAGGTGTATTCCAAGGTCCTCTATTTCCTGCGATGGCAGGAGGTGTTATAGCAAGGTGGTTTCCTTCCGGTTCATGGGCGCTTCCCAATGGAATGAACTCCACAGCACTGGCATTAGGATCAGCGTCGACACCTCCACTGATTGTTATTTTGGCTCAGTATTTTGGTTGGCAATCGACATTTTTTCTGATCTCGATATTAGGTCTAATTGGTTCTCTAATGTGGTGGAAATATTCAACAAACTGGCCTAGAGAACATCCCGATATTAATCAAGAAGAATTGGAATTAATAGGTCAGTCTGAGTTCAATAACAATCAGATGTCTTGGTCAATGGTTAAGGAAGTTCTTGCTGATAAAAATGTCTTATACGCTGCACTGGGCTATGGCTCAATGAACTATGTTTTCTTTATATTCTATTCTTGGATTTTTATTTACTTCGTTAATATTAGGGGTTTTAGTGTTTTAGAAGGTAGCTTTCTTGCCAGTTTACCATTTTTAATGGGAGCTATAGGCGCCACTGCAGGTGGCTACCTATGCGATAAACTTCAACAACGCTATGGTGTAAAGTGGGGACATAGAATTCCTGTCATTATTGGTCTGATTCCATCTGCTGGTTTCTTATTCTTTGGCTCGATTACTGAAAATCCCTACCTAGCCGTTCTTTCTTTATCTTTATGTTATGGCTTTATTGAATTAACAGAAGGACCCTTCTGGTCGACTATAGGTTTTGTTTCTAAAAAACCTCAAGCTGCAGGAGGTATTCTCAATACGGGTGGAAATCTAGGTGGGGTATTAGCAACCCCTCTAATCCCGATAATGGTTGCTCAATACGACTGGGTAATCGCTTTGAATAGTGGAGGAGTTTTTGCTCTTTTGGGTGTCTTTTTCTTCATGCAAATTAAATTTGGAGAGTTGGATCATGAACCCAAGATATAAAATCTTATTTGAACCAGTAAAAATAGGCCCTGTCACAGCTAAAAATAGATTTTATCAGGTCCCTCATGCTATGGGTGCAGGCAATGATATGCCTAATACAAGAGCTGCTCAAAGAGGAATAAAAGCGGAGGGCGGCTGGAGTGTCGTCAACACAGGTTATTGTTCCATTCATCCTAGTTCAGATGATAGGCCTCTCCCGTTTGCAAGATTGTGGTCTGATAAAGATATTGATTCTCATGTCCCTATGGTGGATGCAGTGCATGAGCATGATGCACTTGCTGGTATTGAATTCTTTCATGGTGGAGCTTATACAGCTAACAGACATACACGAATGCCTCCAATCTCTCCATCTGGAATACAAGAGAAAGTTAGTGAACTTATGGACATGCATCTTACAGCACCAAAAGTAATGGATAAGAGGGATATTAAAAATCTAATTCAATGGCATTTGGATGCAACCGAGCGAGCCATCCAAGCTGGTTTTGATATCATATATTGTTATGCAGGAATGGGGTTTTTACCCTATCATTTTCTACATCCCACATTTAATACTCGATCGGATGAATACGGAGGAAGTCTAGAAAATCGTTCCAGGTTAATGAGGGAACTGATAACTGAGATGAGAGCAGTTGCTGGTGATAAAGCTGCAATTGCTGTTCGAATCTCAACAGATGAGTTACTAAGTTTTAAAAGTGAATCGAGTGAGAGCGAAGCTCATGAATTCTTTGAGTTAAATGGTGAATTACCCGATCTATGGGATATAAAATTATCAAAATGGTCTAAAGAATGTCCAAGTAGTAGATTTTCGGAACCTGGTCACATGGAGCCTTACAACGGTTTTGTAAAACAACTTACTTCTAAGCCTGTTGTAGGAGTGGGATGGTTCACTTCACCAGATAACATGGTTAGCCAGATTAATAGAGGGATTCTTGATTTTGTTGGTTCTGCCAGAGCCTCAATAGCTGATCCATTCCTTCCTAATAAAATATTGGAAGGTAATGAAGACGATATCCGAGAATGCATTGGCTGTAATATCTGTGCCTCATGTTACAACCAAGGTATACCTGTTCGTTGCACACAAAATCCATCGATGGGTGAAGAGTGGAGAAGAGGGTGGCATCCAGAAAGAATAAAATCCAAATCTTCTGATAATTCAGTTCTGGTTATTGGAGGAGGGCCAGCAGGGTTGGAGGCAACTTTATCGCTGGCTAGAAGAGGATATTCAGTTGCTATTGCTGATTCAGAAAAAGAACTGGGAGGGCGAATCAATAAAGAGTCAATGCTTCCTGGTATGTCTTCATATAAAAGAGTAACCGATTATCGAGTGAGTCAAATTAATCAATTAGATAATGTTGATATCTACTTAGAAAATACATTGAGCCCGGATGATGTGTTGGAATTAGGATTTGATCATGTCGTAACAGCGACAGGTTCATCGTGGCAACCCTCAATCATGGATGAAAAAACAGCCCCTATAGCCATCCCTAAAACGAATAGTATCTTCACTCCTGAGGATATATTAAATGGCTGTGAGCTAAAATCACCGGTGCTAATATTCGATTTTGATTATTATTATATGGGTGGCCTAATGGCTGAATACATCAAAGATTTAGGTCATGAAGTAACCATTATCACACCCTTTGAAAAAGTTTCACCTTGGAGTTTCAATAGTAATGAAGTCACAGAGATTAAACTCAGATTACTAGAAAAAGACATTAAAGTGATCACTGATCATCGCATTATAGAAATAGAAGAATCATCGGTTAAAATCAATCATCAGGTGAGTAATAAGCAGAAAGATATTGTAAGAGGTTCACTTGTACTCGTGGGCAATAGAAAACAAAACGATTCGCTTTATAATTCACTTAATTCAAACCAAGAAGCTTTGAAAAAATCAGGGATCAAATCGCTTCAAAATATTGGTGACTCTAATGCACCAGGGGCAGTTGTTCATGCTGTCTATGCCGGTCACCTTTATGCTAATACATTTGATCAAGAAGATGATAATTGTAGCGATGAATTTAAACTTGAGTACCCTGTAATTCAGTAATTTATAATATAAAATTAGTAATTGGAGAATTTTTATATGAAAGGAGATATGCAAAGTTGGACGCCAAATGTAGCCTCAATTATTGAGCATGCAAAAGAGTTACATCCAACTACCGAAATTGTTAGCAGAATGATTTCTGGTGAGATTCATAGAACAAATTATGAAGAAGTATGTATAAGAGCAAGAAAACTTGCCTCATCGTTAGAGAAAGACGGTTATAAGAAAGGAGATGTGCTTGCAACTTTAGCTCTTAATACTTTTAGACATCTAGAAATGTATTTTGGTATTTCTGGGATGGGCGCAATAACCCATACGTTAAACTTCAGGCTCCATCCTGAGCAAGCGGTTTATATTATCAACCATGCAGAAGATAAAATCATATTCTGTGAGCTGCCTTTTATACCAATCCTTGAAGGATTAAAGGATCAACTAAAAACTGTGGAGAAATATGTGATTCTTTGTAACGAGTCTGAGTTACCTGAAACAACCCTAGGCAATGCAATCTCATACGAAGAGTACATTAAAGATGGTGATGAAGATTATAAATGGCCTGAACTGGAGGACGATGCCGCTTGTGCTCTTTGTTATACCTCTGGAACCACTGGAAACCCTAAAGGCGTGCTCTACTCTCATAAATCTAATATTTATCATGCAACCTCTGCATATTCAGCACTTACTATTGATCGAGATGATTGTATATTAATGGTCGTCCCAATGTTTCATGTTTTGGCTTGGGGAATCCCATATTTTGGTCCAATGACCGGAAATAAACTAGTGATGCCAGGAATAGGAATGGAAGGAGAATTACTCTATGAGCTTATAGATCAAGAAGAAGTTAATAGCACTTTTGGTGTTCCCACGGTGTGGATGCAACT
>CAUZCF010000025.1:0-11345 GCA_963578425.1 Gammaproteobacteria bacterium
ATGTCACCAGCAACTGTTGTTTCTATTGTCGTTGATGAAGAAAATAATAGTATGGATATTGCTGTAGAAGAATCAAAGTTATCACAAGCAATCGGTAGAGGAGGGCAAAATATTCGTTTAGCCAGTGAGTTAACAAACTGGAAACTTAATGTCTTGAGTGAAACTGAAGCATTAGAAAAAGATGACAAAGAATTAAAAGATATTTCTGACCTGTTTGTTGAAACTTTATCAGTAGGAGAAGACGTTGCAATTCTCTTAGCACAAGAAGGATTTGCTAGTATAGAGCAAGTGGCATACGTGCCTGTTTCTGAACTAGAAAAAATTGATGGATTTGATGAGAAACTAGTCAATGAATTAAGAGAAAGAGCACAAGATCAACTATTAATTGAAGCAATCTCTACAGAAGAAGACCTTGACAAGCATGGACCTGAACAAGATTTATTGTCTCTAGAATCAGTTACTGAAGAGTTGGCTTATGCTCTGGCTAGATCAGGTATTTATAATAAAGACAAATTAGCTGATCAATCTGTTGACGAAATCATTGAGATTGAAGGAATTGATGAAGAACTTGCTGGAATAATTATTATGGAAGCAAGAGCAGACTGGTTTAAAGATGATCCAAACAACGACTAATAATTAGAGAGTATTTATGTCAAACACAACCGTATCTAAACTTGCAATTGCATTAAAAATTAGTTCTGAAAAACTAATATCACAGCTTAATGAAGCGGGTGTTAATGTTGGTAAAGAAGTAGATGAGATAACAAATGATCAAAAAATGGCACTGCTCAATCATTTAAGAGGTAGTCACGGAACAAAAAAAGAAATTAAGTCACCCTCAAAATTAACCGTTAATAGAAGATCACAAAGTGAATTAAAACTTTCAGGTGGATTTGGAACAGCAAGAACGGTTAATGTTGAAGTTAGGAAAAAGAAAACTTATCTAAGCAAAGAATCACTCATCGAAGAAGCAGAGTTAGAAAACATTAAGCAACAACAAGAAGAAGAACAGTTAAAAGAGAAAATAGCTAAGGAATCACAAGATAACATTTCCAATGAAACTGTAGAAACGACCGAAGAAAAAGTAGAAACTAAAACAGCTCCCATAATAGACCTTAGTATTCAAGATCAACCTACAAAAACTTCTAAAAAGAAAAAAAAGAAATCAAGACCTACTATCAAAGATGATCCATTTAAAATGGAAAAACTTCATGTTAAAGGTAATTTTAAACGTAAGAAAAAAAGACAAATTAGACGATCAGTTAATCCAGCATCCCTTGATCAATCCCATTCTTTTGAGAAACCAACAGCACCAGTTGTTAAAGAAGTCATGGTGCCGTCATCAATTTCAGCTCAAGAAATTGCTCAAAGCTTAGCTATAAAAGTTAATGAGGTATTATCAGTCCTGATTAAACAAGGCATCATGGTTACGGGTAATGATCATATAGATCAAGACACTGCTATCTTAATTATTGAAGAGTTAGGACATAAAGCCTCGCCAATGGATGAGAGATCTGTAGAAGACTCAATCTTTAACGAACAAATCAATGACAATGAAGCGTTCACTAGACCGCCAGTTGTGACAATTATGGGTCATGTAGATCATGGAAAAACGTCCTTATTGGATTACATTAGAAAATCTAAAGTTACAGATAATGAAGCAGGAGGCATAACACAACACATAGGGGCATATACAACCAATAGTGATGGTAAAGAAATTACATTTCTTGACACCCCTGGTCATGCTGCTTTTTCTCAGATGAGATCCAGAGGCGCTCATATCACTGATATTGTCATTCTTGTTGTTGCTGCAGATGATGGAGTAAAACCACAAACTAAAGAAGCTATAGATCATGCAAAGATGGCAAATGTTCCCATTATTGTCGCTATTAATAAAATTGATAAACCTGAAGCAGATATTGAAAAGGTCAGAAATGAATTAATGATAGAAGAAATATTACCTGAAGAGTTGGGTGGTGAATATTTATTCGTTAATTTATCGGCACAAACAGGGGAGGGTATTAGTGAACTCCTAGAAACAATACTACTTCAAGCTGAAGTTCTTGATTTAAAGGCACCCAATGAAGGAAGACCGATAGGGTCCGTAATAGAGTCTGGAATTGAAAGCGGTAAGGGAGCTGTAGCTACCGTGTTAATAAGAGAGGGTAAACTCAATAAAGGAGATCTAGTACTTGTTGGTGAAGAATTTGGACGAGCTAGATTATTACTGAATGAAACAGGCGAACAACTTACTGCTGCCACACCTTCAATGCCTGTGCGTCTATATGGATTGTCATCAGCTCCCAATACTGGTGAAGAAATGAGAGTGGTAGAATCTGAGCGTCAAGCTAAAGAAATTATAGAAATTAGAAAAGACAATAGAAAACAAAATACCTTAAATGATAAGCAAGCTCTTAAGATGAAAACATTCATGGAGAATAATGGATCAAATGATAAAAAAACAATCTCTTTAATGATTAAAGCTGATGTTCAAGGTAGCTCTGAAGCAATAAAAGATTCATTAATGAAACTTGCCACTGATGAAGTTGAAATTGATATCGTTTCAAATTCTGTTGGAGGCATTACAGAATCGGATATCAATTTAGCCGAGGCTTCAAATGCTTTTATTATAGGCTTCAATGTAAGGGCCGATAATACAGCAAGAAAAATAATTAAAGAAACTTCCGTAGATATTAAATATTACAGTGTCATATATGAAACTATTGAAGATATTACTAATATGATTAGTGGTATGACCTCACCAATCATCAAAGAGGAAATTTGTGGTTTGGCTGAAGTTAAGGATGTTTTTGACTCTCCATCACTAGGAAAAATAGCAGGTTGCTTAGTTATTGAAGGAACAGTTATAAGATCAAAACCAATTAGAGTACTAAGAGATAATACTGTGATTTATGAAGGTGAATTAGAGTCACTCAGACGATTTAAAGATGACGTTAAAGAAGTTAAATCAGGAACTGAATGTGGTATTGGCATAAAAAACTATAATGACATAAAAGTTAGTGACCAAATAGAATGTTATAGGCTTGTGGAAAGCAAATAATTAAATGGCTAATGAATATTCAACAACCAATAGATTAGAAACAAAAATACAAAGAATAATTAGCCAAGTTATTCTCCATAAAATTAAAGACAAAAGACTACAACGTATTAGTATAGATGAAATACGTTTAAGCAGAGATTTAAGCTTTGCTAAGATTTTTTGTTCAACTTTAAATACAGATGAATCTTTTGAAACACTTGAGAAATTACTAACTAAGGCATCTGGG
Source organism: Gammaproteobacteria bacterium (assembly GCA_963578425.1). Taxonomy (GTDB): domain Bacteria; phylum Pseudomonadota; class Gammaproteobacteria; order Steroidobacterales; family UBA11654; genus CACPJA01. The sequence goes on from CAUZCF010000025.1 coordinate 3,288, forward strand.
TTCTTCAAAACTGAAATCAGTAAATCATTATCAATAAAAAAAGTACCCAATTTGCTATTCATCATAGATAACCATGAAGAATATGCTAATAAGATCAATTTACTTATAGATAAAGTCGTAGAAGATGACAAGAACAGTAAATAACATCAGTGGAATTCTTTTACTGGATAAACCTACAAATATCACTTCAAATAAGATTTTACAGAGAATTAAGACGTTATTTAGAGCATCTAAAGCTGGACATTGCGGAACATTAGACCCAATTGCAACAGGGTTGTTGCCTATCTGCTTTGGACAAGCAACAAAAACTGCAAATTATTTGACTAACTCTTCGAAAACATATCGTGTCACTGGGCAATTCGGCATTAAAACAGACACTGGGGATGTTGACGGTAAAATTATTGAAACACAAGACTTTAATCTTCCAAAGACTACAGAATCAATAACTACAGTTTTGCAATCTTTTATAGGTGAATTAAACCAAATTCCGCCGATGCACTCAGCCATTAAACACAATGGAGTGCCTTTATATAAATATGCTTTTAAGGGTCAAACTATTAAAAGACTCCCTAGAAAAATCTTTATAAAAGAAATTTCTTTGAATTCATATTCAAATAATTTAATTAATATAAATGTTCATTGCAGTAAAGGCACATACATCAGAACTCTTATCGAAGACATAGCAAAAAAAATGAACACAGTGGCTACTGTGAAAAATCTCAGAAGAGTGTCGATTGAAGGGTTTAATGATACAAATATGACCACTTGGGAGCAGCTACAAGAGTGTGGATCTCTTGATGAGCTACTTCATTATCTAAAACCACTCGACTGTGGCCTGAGTCATCTGCCAATAATAAGATTAAATCAAGCTGATTCTGAACGGTTTAGCTTTGGTCAAACACTTTTATACAAGCTTAATAATGAACATCAGCATCTGATTTATAGAATTTATAATGAAAATAATTATTTTATTGGTTTGGCCCAATTAAATAATAGCAATGAAATCAAACCCAAGAATGTTTTTAAAATTAATTAATGTATTCTCTTGTTGTTGTAATGATTAATCTATGTAGAATAGCGACTTGAAAATAACAATAAACAGAAGTAATGACTTTAACAACCGAGAAAAAGAAAGAAGTTATTGAAAAATACAAAACTTCAAATGATGACACAGGATCTGCAAACGTTCAGGTTGCACTGCTGTCCGAGAAAATTGATTCTTTATCAAACCATTTTAAAACACATAAAAAAGACAACCATTCAAGAAGAGGTCTTTTGATGATGGTTAATAAAAGAAGAAAGCTTCTTGATTATCTAAAAAGTAAGAATTTTTCAACATACAAACAAATAATTTCTGACTTAGGATTGAGAAAGTAAATATTTCCAATAGAGCAATAAGGCTCTTAATAGAAAGGACAAATAGTGAATAAAATAACAAAAGAGATCATTATCAATGATCAAAAAGTTACCATTGAAACAGGAAAAATAGCAAGACAAGCAAACGGATCAGTTTTTGTCTCGTGTGAGGGAACATCAATATTAGCAACAGTTGCTGCAAAAAGAGATGCCAAACCAGATCAAAGTTGGTTTCCTCTTACAGTTAACTACCAAGAAAAAACTTATGCTGCAGGGAGAATACCCGGTGGTTTTTTTAAACGAGAGGGCAGACCTTCAGAAAAAGAAACATTAATTTCAAGACTAATTGATAGACCTTTAAGGCCATCATTTCCAAACGGTTTTTTAAATGATGTGCAAGTAATTATTACTGTTGTCAGCCTCAACCCTGAAGTGCAAACAGACATCTTGTCACTGATTGGAGCATCAGCAGCATTATCAATATCAGATATACCTTTCAACGGTCCAATCGGGGGTATAAGAGTTGGTTACATAGATAATAAATATGTTATTAACCCCTCAGTTAGTAACATGGAGAATTCAAAACTTGATCTAGTTATTGCCGGGACTAAAGACGCTATTCTAATGGTTGAATCAGAAGCTGAAATATTATCAGAAGAAATTATGCTAGAAGCAGTAATGACTGGACATGATGAAATTAAAAATATCATTAATGGTATTGAAGAATTAGTTGCTGAGGCAGGTAAAGATAAATGGATCATTGATGAAATAGTTAAAGATGACACTCTTAAAAATAAAATTGAAGAAGTGGCAGCAGGTAAAATTAATAGCGCTTATCAAATTGCTGATAAAGTGTCTCGTCAAAATGAGCTTGATCAAATTAAATCTGAGATTGAGCAAACAATTATTGATCAATCTGAAGAATACGAATCATCAGACATAAAAAGTGAATTTAAACAAATTGAAAAAGAAATTGTAAGATCTAGAATTCTTAATGGTGAGCCTAGAATTGACGGCAGAGATACTGAAACGGTAAGAGACATAACTATTGATCTTAATCTCTTAGAAAGAACACATGGCTCAGCTTTATTCACTCGAGGAGAAACTCAAGCTCTAGTAGCGACTACACTAGGTACAGAAAGATCTTCACAGATCATTGATGCACTTGAAGGTGAATATAAAGATAAGTTTATGCTTCATTATAATTTCCCACCTTATTCAGTAGGAGAAACTGGATTTATAGGCTCACCAAAAAGAAGAGAAATAGGACACGGAAAACTAGCTAGAAGATCTTTAGAGGCAGTACTTCCTGATATGACAAAATTTCCATATACAATTCGCTTAGTGTCTGAGATAACTGAATCCAATGGATCCAGCTCTATGGCCACAGTTTGTGGTTCAAGTTTGGCATTAATGCAAGCCGGTGTTCCTATTAAAACTCACGTAGCAGGAATAGCGATGGGTTTAGTTAAAGATGGCGATAATTATAAAGTTCTTACAGACATATTAGGAGACGAGGATCATCTGGGAGATATGGACTTTAAAGTAGCAGGTACCACTGATGGTATAACAGCACTTCAAATGGATATAAAAATTGATGGAATCACTAAATCAATAATGAAGGACGCTTTAGAGCAAGCTAAGAATGCAAAACTACATATTTTAAAAATTATGAACGAGGCTATAAAAGAACCTTCAGTAGATTACTCTCCTTATGCACCTTCAATAATTACGATTACTGTTGCAAAAGATAAAATTAGAGATGTTATTGGCAAAGGTGGTGCAACTATTAGATCTTTAACTGAAGTCACTGGCGCTCAGATTGATATCAATGATGATGGTCTGGTAACAATTGCCTCAGTTGATCAATCATCAGGTCAAATGGCTAAAGAAAAAATTGAACTTTTAACAGCTGATGTTGAAGTTGATAAGATTTATGAAGGTAGGGTTGCTAAAATTATGGATTTTGGTGCTTTTGTTACTATCCTTCCAGGAAAAGACGGTCTTGTTCATATTTCTGAAATTTCTCAAGAAAGGGTTGAATCTGTGAACGATGTCTTGTCAGAAGGGCAAGTAATTAAAGTCAAAGTAATAGAGATAGACAAACAAAGAAGAATAAGATTATCAATAAAACGAATTGATAATGACGCTAAATAATCTAGCGATTATCAGTAAACTGTCTTTCTGTAATCTCTCGTCTTTCTTGTGCTTCTAATGTAAGACTAGCAACTGGTCTGGCTTCAAGTCTTTGCAGACCTATTTGTTCACCAGTTTCTTCACAATAACCAAAAGTCCCGTCATCTATTTTAATTAGAGAGCTATGTATTTTTCTTATGAGTTTTCTTTCACGATCTCGAGTTCTTAATTCAAGGCCAAATTCAGATTCTTGCGTAGCTCTGTCATTTGGATCAGCAAGACTGTTACTGTCTTTTTGCATATGATTGACAGTTTTCTCTGCTTCTTGTTCTAATTGCCCTTTCCATGAGTTAAGAATCTTTTTAAAATGATTCAATTGTCTTTTAGACATATATTTTTCTTTAACTCTCAACTTATATGGCTTCATGCCAAATTGCTCAATGAGTGAATTACTATTTATCTTTATTTTCTTTTTTGTCATTATGTAAATCTATTTATAGAAAAAAGCAGATTATACTTTTGATTTTTAATTTGTGAAGTTTTTTTGGAAAATATTTTTATAGATCTATGTTAGATTTCCAATTTTTGTTTTTATGTTGGAATTCAACTTCTGTGAAAATACCACCTCTGACATTAAATTTAGAACGCACATTTAAGTACTTTGGAGAAAAAGCCTCTTTTAAATGATTAAATATTTGATCAGTAACGGCTTCATGAAATGCTCCTACATTCCTATACTTTGTTATGTATAGTTTTAGAGATTTAAGCTCTATACAACTTAGATCTGGAACATACTTGATATAGATTGTAGCAAAATCGGGTTGCCCTGTTTTAGGACACAAACAAGTAAACTCAGGAATCTTAATTCTAATAATATAGTCTAATTCAATATTTGGATTTTCAAATCCATCTAAATCGTTTGAAGTAATCTCTAAACTCATAAATTTACCTTAGTAGTTGAATAAATAATGTACATATATGCTATTTAATTTAAAATGAACCAACTAATTTTATAGTTTTTTATGCGACTAAGTAAAATTAAACTTTCTGGTTTTAAAACATTTGTTGATCCAACAACGCTAACTCTACCTTCAAATTTAGTTGGCATAGTTGGACCGAATGGTTGTGGCAAGTCTAATGTGATTGATGCTGTTCGTTGGGTTTTGGGTGAATCGTCTGCAAAATACCTGCGTGGTGAATCAATGTCAGACGTTATATTTAATGGTTCGTCCACACGTAAACCCGTAAGTAATGCATCAATAGAGCTTTTTTTTGATAATACTGATAAAAAAATAGGTGGTGAATTATCACAGTATAATGAAATCTCAACTAGAAGAGTGCTCTCTAGGGACGGTCAATCAGTATATTTTCTTAACGGAACTAAATGTAGAAGAAAAGATATCACCAATCTATTCTTAGGCACCGGTCTTGGTCCAAGAAGTTACGCCATTGTTCAACAAGCTATGATCTCAGGATTAATTGAAGCTAAACCCGATGAAATGAGGGTATTCATAGAAGAAGCTTCTGGAGTTTCTAAATACAAACAAAAACGTAAAGAAACAGAATCAAGAATCAAGAATACTCGTGAGAACCTAAATCGTCTTAACGATCTAAAGGAAGAAATTGAAAAACAGATAAAAAGGCTAAAAAAACAATCTAATGATGCTGAAAGATATAAAAAACTTAAGTTAAGAGAAAAAGAAATCGGCGGTGAAATTATTTACATAAAAATTTTAGAGCTGGATAAAAAAATTGAGGGTAATAAATCTGACTCATCTAAATATCAGGAAGATTATGATAATCAGCTAACAATGTTAAGAAAAATTGAAGCGGATATAGAAGAACTACGAATAAAAAATAATGAAACCAATGAGGTATTTAATACAAAACAAAAAGATCATTTCCAGATTCAAGCAGACATAGCAAGACTTGAACAGTCAATAGAGTATGAAAAAGAATTAGAGTCTCAGAAATCTATTACTGCTCAAGAAATAAAATCTGAACTAGAACGATTAAAATTAGAATATGAAAAAGACACATCTGAAATAGAGTCAATAACAAAAGAACTTGAAATAATATCTCTATCATTTAATCAAGATAAATCAGAATTACTAAATCTTAATAATCAGCTGAAAGAAATTAGTGAGCTGTTAGAGAAAACTGATATTGACAATGAAAATATCAAAAATGAATTAAATGAAATCAACACTGTGTGTGAAAAAGAAGCAGTAAAGGTTAATTTATTAAAAAAGCAACTTTCTAATCAAGAACAACAAAAAAATATTATAAATAACCTGCACAGTCTAGAGCGTTCATTTATATCACTAAAAAATAAACTAAATCATGATATATCTTCATTATCTGAACCAATCATTGAATCAATAGATCAAGAATTATTGTCTTTTGAAAATAAATTGGTTGCTCTCACTGGTGGATTAGAAAGTACCGAACGTGAAATTATAGAAAACGAAAAAGATTTAATAAAATCAAAGAAATTACTCAATGAAAGCAAGCTTATTTTTGAAGACTTAACAACAAATAAAAAAACATCAGAGCAACAAAAAAACGAACTCTCTAATCAAAAAAATACCGTTTCACAGAAAACCAGCAGTCTCAATAACAAAGTTCAAAATCAAGGACTCAAAGTTGAATCATTAAAATCTTCTGAACTTGCCCTAAAAACAGCGATTCATCGATTAGAAGCACAAATAACGCTACTTAAAAGCAGATCTTTAGAGATTACTTCATCAGGGAACATTAACGAAACATCAGATGATGACACCAGAGTTAAATTAGAATCACTACTTAAGACCAGCCTTGAATCAGAAAAAGGACTGGATACTTCAAGAAAGAAATTAGAAGACAGTCAGTCTATTCTTAGAAATTATGAAATTGATCGAACAAATATTAACAGTCTTGTTAATCAAGCAAGGGAAGATCTTGAACAATTTAAACTAAATCAAAAAGAATATGAAGTTAGAAAAGAATCGCTTAATGAGCAACTAATAAATCTAGGTCAAGATTTTAATTCACTAGATGAATCACTAAAAAATAAAGAAATCAATCAAAAAAATATAAATGATGAACTTGAGAAGGTATTAAGATCAATTGATCGATTAGGGCCAATTAATCTTGCTGCAGCTGCTGAATTTAAACAAGAAAATGAACGAATGGAAAAGCTTGATTCACAGTTTGATGACCTAAACCGTGCTCTAGAAACTCTGAGTGGAGCAATCAAAAAAATAGACGATGAATCAAAATCTAGATTTAATGACACTTTTAGAAAAGTAAATGAAGGTTTAAAAAAACATTTTCCTAGACTATTTGACGGCGGTAAAGCATACCTAGAACTTGAAAATAATGACGCTTTAGATGGGGGTGTATTTGTCATGGCCAGACCCCCTGGTAAAAGGAACAGTAATATCCATTTACTTTCAGGTGGTGAAAAAGCTTTAACAGCTGTTGCCTTATTATTTTCTATTTTTGAACTTAACCCAGCTCCTTTCTGCTTACTTGATGAAGTCGATGCCCCATTAGATGATACGAATGTAGGTCGATTTTGTGAGGTTGTTAAAGAAATGAGCAGTAGTGTCCAATTTGTCGTCATAACTCATAATAAAACCACTATGGAACTCACAAAACAACTTATTGGCGTTACTATGAGCGAACCGGGTGTTTCTAGATTAGTTTCAGTTGATATAGATGAAGCAGTAGCTATGACTGAAGATCAAAACGATTAACTATGGAATACTCATGGATACTTTTAAGTGTAATCTTCATTCTACTAGTTACTTTCCTCATCTATGAAAATAGAAAACGGAACAAGTCAGATAATCAATTAAGCATAAATGAAACATTTATTATTAATAATAAGGCTGAAAATAATAAAGTACTTAGCATCAGACTATCAATAAAGAATGATCCAATAACATTAAAAAAATCAATAACTATATTTAAGACATACTCAATAACACTCAATAAAAAAGGTATATTTGAAAAGTACATGAACGACACCCTATCTTATTCTGTAGCTAACCTATACGAACCAGGCTACTTTGATAATGATCAGAACATTCAAGGTTTTACATTTTATTTTGTATCTGAGTATCAAATCGATGATAAACGACGATACGATGAAATGAAACAGGACATCACATTAATAAATATGATTTTAAAAGGAAACCTTATCTGCGATTCCAATGCAGAAAATAAGGAAAATGAAAAATTAGATTAATGCTCTCAGAATCTCAAAAATAGAACAATTGATAAAAATGAATTTATACATTCAATAAAAGATGCAAGAAAAAGATCATAATAATCCTACTCAAAGTGAAATGCCTTTTGCCATTGTCGACGGTGAGCAAATTACAGAGATGCCAAAAGATCTTTATATTCCCCCCGTAGCTCTGCAAGTCTTTCTTGATACTTTTGAAGGACCGCTTGATTTATTGCTTTATTTAATAAGAAAACAAAACTTAAACATTCTGGATATACCGATAGCTGATATAACTGAACAATACGTCGATTATATTAACCTTATGAAGGAATTAGAATTAGAACTAGCAG
>CAUZCF010000026.1:0-10328 GCA_963578425.1 Gammaproteobacteria bacterium
ATGCTCTTCAAGATTATTCTTCAAACTATATTCTTGATACAAATAATACCAATACAGACCTAAAAGCTTGCTTTGATTCAGATCAGCATAACTTAGTTATAGAAATAGGTTTTGGAGATGGAGCGGCACTCATTGAATCTGCTTTAAAATACCCTGACAAGAACTTTATTGGAATAGAGGTGTATGACTCAGGTCTTGGTCAATGTTTAAATGCAATTAACCAACATAAGATCAAAAATATACGTTTAATTTATAGAGATGCAGTGGAGGTGTTTGAACAATTCATTACCAAAAAAAGCGTTGAAAAAATTAACATACTCTTTCCTGACCCTTGGCCAAAAAAAAGACATCACAAACGAAGATTAATCAATAAAAGGTTTTTGGCTCTGTTGTCTAAATCTCTTATAAATAAAGGCATTGTTAATGTTTCCACTGATTGGGAAGATTACGCTCAACAGATTGAGCTTACCTTTAAAGAAAGCAATCAGTTTAAAGAAATTAAAAGTGAATTAAGAAACCTCAAAACAAAGTTTGAAAAAAGGGGCATTAAACTGGGACACAAAATATTTAATTATTCTTACCAATTAACTTAAATTCAAACTTTGGCAATTTTATTTTAGAGCAGAACCATCTTCTGTATATATGACCCATACTTTGTTATAGCCATCGGTATCCCATGTGCCTGTCCACTCTTTGGGAATGCTAACTGCTTCACCTGCATTCATTGTTTGCACAGTTCCATCTGCAGAGGTTAGAGTGATACTTCCTTCAAGGATGTAAAAGAACTCATCGACACCGTAAGGTTCGGTAATATCATAATGAACTTTTCCAGACCGATACATTCCGGTACCAAACTTTCCATCACTGCTGAGCATGGTCATTACGTCTAGAGTGGTGTTTCCATTATCCGTCTCCTTTACCATATCCGGACGGTTATAAATAGCGCCGGCAGCATCCTCTTTACTAATTTTTGCAGGTAGCATCACCGTACTTTCTTCATGGTCATTAGACATAACTGTCACAGACATAAAGACCCCAATCATTGTAGCTAGAATAATTTTTTTCATCCTAATTCTCCTAAAAAATATACATATACATAAAATAAATAATTCAATTTATATAACCTGATTTTACACTATAACTAAAAATAACCATTTCATTATTGAGCTTTTAACCTCTTAGAGAACCCAGTTTTAACATCGGGGCTGATAATGTGCTTTGACCCTCTAAAAACCGATCAATTGCTAAAGCAGCACCTCTACCTTCATTCATTGCCCAGACAACCAATGATTGTCCTCGTCGACAATCACCGCTAGCAAAAACACCTTCGATGCTGGTTGAGAAATCTCCATAATCTGCATGAATATTATTTCTATCATTTAATTTAACCTTTATCCTATCTAGCAGATATTGTTCTGGGCCTACAAACCCCATAGCTAAAAATATAAGATCAGCCTCCCATATTTCCTCAGTCCCTTTTACCTCTTTCATGCTTTGTTGCCCTAAAGATGTCTCCTCCCAATCTAAATTAATTGTTTTAAGTCCTGTCAGTTTATTATGCTCATCAACAAGAAATTCTTTACTCAAAAGTGAAAACTCTCTTGGGTCCTTACCAAACCTCTCTTGAGACTCTTCGTGACCATAATCGGTTCTGTAAATATGGGGCCATAATGGCCAGGGGTTATTGTGACCTCTATCTACTGGAGGTTTAGGCATTATCTCCATATTAACTAGACTGCTGCAGCCTTGTCTTATGGCTGTGGCTATACAATCTGTACCTGTGTCGCCTCCACCTATAACAATCACATTTTTATCTTTAGCATTTATATAATTACCATCTGTTAATGAAGTGTTGAGCAAGCTTTTTGTGTGTTGTGTTAGAAAATCCATTGCAAAATGAATGTTCTTTCCATCTCTGCCGGGAATTTCAATATCCCTAGGTATTGTCGAGCCCGTAGCAATTAAGATTGCATCAAAATCATCCATGAGTTCTTGGGGGTCAAGGTTGACCCCGACATTTGTATTAACTCTAAATTCTATACCAGAGTCCTCAAGTAATTGAAGGCGACGCTTAACTAAGCTTTTAGAAAGCTTCATATTAGGTATGCCATACATTAATAGTCCTCCAGCCCTGTCCTCACGCTCAAAAACAATAACGGAATGACCGGCTTGGTTTAATTGGTCTGCAGCTGTAAGTCCTGCTGGCCCAGAGCCTATAATTGCAACCCTCTTATTAGTTCTTTTTGTTGCTTGTTGCGACCTAACCCAACCTTCTTCAAAGGCTCTATCAATGATGGAATTTTCAATATCTTTAATTGTAACTGCTGGCTCATTAATGCCTAGTACGCAAGCCCCTTCGCACGGCGCTGGGCAAACTCGTCCTGTGAATTCAGGAAAATTATTTGTCTTAATGAGTCTGTTATATGCATCTCTCCATCTATTTTTATAAACTAAGTCATTCCATTCAGGGATAAGGTTATCAATAGGACACCCGTGTTCAGACTCACAAAAAGGTACGCCACAATTCATGCATCGTGCACCCTGGGTTTTTAAGTCATGGTCTTTAGCAGGGGTGTATATTTCATAATAATCAAGCAGTCTTTCCTTGGTATCACGCCAAGGTGTTTTCCGCCTAGGGTATTCCATAAAACCTGTTGGCTTACCCATCTTAAACTCCTGGCCTCTCAGATTGCCTATCTTTAACCTCAAAAATAGATTCAATTTCCTCATTATGTTCGCGTCTCTCTGTCATAACTCGCTTATAATCTTGTGGCATAACTTTGACAAAGTTCTCTAGGCTGTTTTCCCAGTCATTGAGGAGTAATGCAGCGACCTCTGACTGGGTATATCTCTGATGTAGTTCCACCATTCTAAGAAGCTCAGCAACACTCTCTTTGTCTTCTACTGTTTCAAGTTCAACCATACCTGTGTTGCATTTGGGTTCAAATTCATTATGTGGATCATAAACATAAGCAATGCCCCCTGACATTCCTGCAGCAAAATTTACCCCCGTTGATCCCAAGATCACCACGCGTCCACCGGTCATGTATTCACAAGCATGGTCTCCAACCCCTTCAACCACTGCTCTTGCCCCACTGTTTCTCACACAAAATCGTTCTGCTGCAATGCCTTTAAAAAAACCAGAGCCCGAGGTAGCTCCATAAAGTGCTACATTGCCAATAATTATGTTCTTTTGTGCTACAAAACCATCCATCTCTGGAGGAGCAACAATTATCTTTCCCCCTGACAACCCTTTACCAACATAATCATTGGCATCACCAACTAAATTAAAAGTAATACCTTTTGATAAAAAAGCCCCAAAACTCTGACCTGCAGATCCCTTAAAATCAATTTTAATAGTGTCATTTGGTAAGCCATCTTCGCCCCATAAGGAGACCACCTTATGGCTCAACATGGCGCCTGTTGTTCGGTTTGTATTTGTGATCGGGTATTGTAAATTAATTGGTTCTTTAGTTTTTATTGACTCTTTTGCATCCTTGATGAGTTGTCGGTCTATAACATTCTTAATTCCATGATTTTGTGGAACTGTCTTCCTAATTGCCGCACCTTTACGAAGTTCTGAGGCATTAACTAATAAAGCCTTTAAATCTATCTTGTTTGATTTCCAGTGCTTCACAGCCTTACGAGCATTTAATAAATCAACACGACCAATTAATTCATCAATTGACTTAATCCCCAAGTCGGCCATGATTTCTCTAGCCTCTTCGGCCACCATAAATAAATAATTAATAATGTGTTCTGGCTGCCCAGCAAACTTTTCCCTTAGTATTTTATCCTGTGTGGCTATACCTACTGGGCATGTATTCATATGACACTTTCTCATCATAATGCAACCCATGGTTATAAGGGGTGCGGTTGAGAAACCAAACTCTTCTGCACCAAGTAATGCCGCTATAACAACATCTCTTCCAGTCTTAAGCCCGCCATCGGTTTGTAAAGTAACCCTACTTCTAAGATCATTGAGCACCAAGGTTTGATGTACTTCTGCAATACCTAACTCCCAAGGCATACCGGCATGCTTAATACTGGTTAGGGGTGAAGCTCCCGTGCCTCCAACATCCCCAGAAATAACGATGTGGTCTGCATGTGCTTTAACAACCCCAGCTGATATTGTACCAACGCCCGTTTCAGCAACTAATTTGACGCTTATTTCAGCTTTTGGATTGGCGTTCTTAAGATCAAAAATTAATTGGGACAAATCCTCAATTGAATAAATATCATGATGTGGTGGTGGGCTAATTAAACCTACACCAGGTGTTGAATGTCTTATTGATGCAATTTTTTCATCTACTTTTCTGCCAGGTAGTTCTCCACCTTCACCTGGTTTTGCTCCTTGTGCAATCTTGATTTGTAGTTGTTTTGCGTTTGCAATGTAATTGGCTGTAACGCCAAAACGACCTGAAGCGATTTGTTTAATCGCTGAGGATTTAGAGTCACCATTCTTCATTGGTTTGAAGCGCTCTGGGTCTTCACCTCCTTCTCCGCTATTACTCCTCCCACCTATTCTATTCATAGCAATAGCTAGTGTTTCATGCGCTTCTGATGAGATCGAGCCGAAGCTCATAGCCCCGGTGCAAAAGCGTTGAATAATTTGGCTTGCAGGTTCTACACTATTGATATCTATACTTTTATTCGTAGAAGTATTAAATCCTAGTAACCCCCTGAGAGATAATGATTCTTCAGCTGTGCGGTTAGCATTAGCTGCAAATTGTTGGTAAGCGTTTTTATCATTTTTACGTGCAGCATATTGTAATGACCAAACCGTTTCTGGATCCCAAGCTTTCTTTTCTCCTTGGCTTCTCCAGTGAAATTCTCCAGGGTTTGGAAGGCTGTCTATGTTTGCATTACTATCTTGTGGCCAGCCAAGACTGTGGCGTTGCCTGACTTCTTCTTCTAATAACAAAAAATCAGCACCTTCTATCCGATTTGTTGTGCCAGCAAAACAGAGATCAATTACCTCTTGAGCTAAACCAAGAGCTTCAAAAATTTGTGCCCCTTTATAAGACTGCAGAGTGGATATTCCCATTTTACCCATAACCTTAAGCACGCCTTTAATAATAGCTTGGCGATAAGCGTCCACAACTTCTTCGTTGCTATCTAATAAAATTCTATTTTCCTTGCCGCGCCGATGGTGCGAGTGTTTCACTAAACCTTCGTCTTTTGCATGGATGAGTGCTTCATAGGCTAAATAAGGGTTGATAGCATCTGCCCCATAACCAAAGAGAAGGCAGAAATGATGAACCTCCCTGGCCTCAGCTGTTTCAACCACTATCGCTGTTTTTGTTCGTTTTGCTACCTTAGTTAAATGGTGATGTACGGCCCCACAAGCCATTAAACTGCTTATAGCTGCTAATTCATGATTAACATGTCTATCTGAAAGAACCAAGAAACCCACACCATTATCAATAGCTTCTTCTGCTTGCTGACAAACCTTGATAACAGCGGTTTTTAAATCTTCTGTTGACGAGTCTGAAATATTGAAGGTTATATCTATCACTTTGCTTTTATGGCCCTCATGATCAAGATGCTTCAAAGCATATAAAGCGGTATTGGTTAGAATTGGATGATCAACTAATAATCGATGTGCGTGGCCTTCTCCAGGATTTAGTATGTTTTTTTCTGGGCCAATATAACACTCTAGAGACATTATGATTTTTTCTCTTATGGAGTCAATTGCAGGATTTGAGACTTGAGCAAACAGTTGTTTAAAGTAATCATATAACATGCGTTGTTTGTCGCTTAAAACAGCCAAAGCAGCGTCATTACCCATTGACCCTAAAGGGTCCCTTAAGTCATGCACCATGGGTAACAACATAAACTCTAAAGTTTCTGAGGTATAGCCAAATGCTCTCATCCTTCGAGTAAGCTCCTCAAATGAAAACATGGGATCTGATCTTGATTGTTTTATTTTTCTAAAAATTAGTCGGTTGTCATGTAGCCACTCTCTATATGGTTTGGCATTTATTAGGGGTTCTTTTACCTCATCATCTGAAAGCACTTTGCCTTTTTTAAAATCAATAAGAAATATTTTTCCAGGTGCTAACCTTCCTTTGATCAAAATATTGTCGTCAGAGATTGGTAAGACCCCAACCTCACTCGCCATAACCACTTTATTGTCTTTAGTTATATAGTATCGACTAGGTCTTAATCCGTTTCTATCAAGAACCGCTCCGACAACATCTCCATTGGTAAAGGTAATTGATGCTGGTCCGTCCCACGGTTCCATTAGATTGGAATTAAACGCATAATATGCCTTTCTATCTTTGGACAATGTTTTTTTATTTTGCCATGCCTCCGGTACCATCATTAAGATTGCTTCTTCCAGACTTCTTCCTGTCATAGTCAGAAACTCTAGGACATTATCAAAATTACCAGAATCTGAGCAGTCTTTCTCTATCACGGGAAATAGCTCTTTGACTTTTTCGCCATATAAATCAGACTTAATATTGCCTTCTCTTGCTCTCATCCAATTAATATTCCCTTTGATGGTATTAATTTCACCATTATGGGACATCATTCTGTTTGGCATCGCTCGATCCCAACTTGGAAATGTGTTGGTAGAGAATCTCGAGTGGACCATGGCTAAATGTGACTCAAACTCCTCAGCACTAAGATCAGGATAAAAGGCTGCTAATTGGTTACAAGTTAACATGCCTTTATAAACAATTGTTTTAGATGACAGACTGTTAATATAGAAGAGGCTTGAATCTTTTAAAGTTCCGTCATTCCTAAGATCATTGCTGAGCTTTTTTCTAACCAAATAAAGCCTTCTCTCTAAGCTCTCTTGATCATCAATATTTATACTGTTTTGAATAAACACTTGTTCGATAACAGGCATTGCTTGTATGGCAGATGGTCCTATGTTTGAGCCTTTAGGGTCAATTGGTACCTGTCTCCATCCTAATAATTTTAGATCATTTTTCTGGCAGATTTTTTTGAAATAATTCCTACAATAATTTTGTTCTTTTTTATTTTTTGGTAGAAAAATATTTCCTACTGCATAGGTGCCTTTTTGCAATACAGCATCATCAAATAATTCTGCAGCAATGTTTTTAAAAAACTGATGAGGGATGCCTGTGATAATTCCTGCTCCATCACCTGTATTTGGTTCGGAGCCTCTAGCTCCTCTATGGTCCATATTACAAAGAATGGTTAGGGCATCTCTAACTATTTGTCTGCTCTCTATTCCCTTGATATCAGCAACAAAACCAACCCCACAACTATCATGCTCAAATTGAGCATCATATAATCCAACTTTTAGTTTTGGTCTAAAAGACATAAGTTTTTATTTTGTTTATTTATTAAAAATTTTTATCGAGCAAGCTGTTGATCTTAACCAGACATGGGTATAAAAAGATTTCGACGCAGCTGATAAAAGTAGATTATAGCAATTTTTGATTAATTTTTCTGCTGGCACCGGTATTATATGAGGTCATTGCTATGATTCTATATAAATACCCAATACTCGAGTGCTATTAAAAGAAACAAATAAGGAAAGATATGACGGAATTTAAACTGTTGATTGAAACCATCAACGCAATACTTTGGAATGATTACACGCTATACGCTCTATTGCTGACTGGGGTAGTGTTTACCTTATGGAGCGGTTTTTCACAATATTATGCTTTAACCCATGGGGTTAAAGCCACCAGAGGTGATTTTGATAAGCAGGATGACCCCGGTGCAATTACTCATTTCCAAGCTCTATCGACAGCCTTATCAGCAACAGTGGGTCTGGGAAATATTGGTGGTGTAGCCCTCGCAATCTCATTGGGTGGACCTGGCGCCGTTTTTTGGATGTGGGTAGTCGGGTTCTTAGGTATGGCCATAAAGCTGACCGAAGTCTCATTGGCTATGATCCATAGAGACACTTCAGATAGTGACAATCCAAGCGGGGGTCCTATGTGGGTGGTTGAGAGAAATATGTCGAACAAGGGTCCCGTCCTTAAATACATCGGTAAATTAATTGCCGGTGTTTTTTGTGTAGCGTTAATAGTTAATACAATTACAGCTGGAAATATGTTTCAAGCTTGGAATGTAGCAAACTTAACACAATCGTATTTCGGTGTTCCGACTATGGTTACCGGGCTCATCTTAGCTGTTATAGTTGGTGCGGTTATCATAGGTGGTATTAAGCGAATTGGGGCTGTAGCCTCAAAACTGGTTCCTTTTATGCTGATTCTGTATGTCCTTGCTTGCATATTTGTTCTTGTGGTTAACATTGAGAGCATACCTAAAATGCTAGCCTTAATAGTAACCTCAGCTTTCTCACCCCTAGAATCAAGCAATGCTTTTCTTGGTGGCACAGCTGGCTTTGCTTTTATGTATGGCATGCAAAGAGCTCTGTTTTCAAATGAAGCAGGTCAAGGTTCGTCAGCAATTGCCCATTCTGCTGCAAAAACTGATGAACCAATTAGAGAAGGGGTTGTGGCTGGTCTAGAGCCTTTTATTGATACCATTGTTGTCTGCACTATGAGCGCCTTGGTAATTTTAGTTACAGGAATCTGGAATAGGCCTGGCGAACTTATCGCCGAAGAAGTTAGTTTTTCTCAAGCCCCAGATTCATCTTCATGGGTATTATCCACTGCTTCCAAAAATGTGAATGATTTACAACGAGGGCAAAGGGTTTACATGATTTATGAAGGAGAATTAAACCCAGAAACAGGGAACAACCTTAATAAAATCTATGGAACAACCCTTACAACTAACCAGAATTCAGTCATTGAGTGGGAAACTGTTAATATCGCACAAGCCCCTGTGATAAATAATAGGTCCATCTATTTAGACTATGTTGGAGCAACCCTTACAGCGGCTGCTTTTGATAAAGTTCTTCCTGGATTGGGTAAGTGGCTTGTAACACTAGCTTCTTGGCTGTTTGCAATTTCAACAATGATATCGTGGAGTTATTACGGTGAAAAAGGAGTGGTGTTTCTTGTTGGAGAAAAAGGGGTTATTTTATATAAAGTTGGATTTTGTGCTCTTGCTGTATTAGCAACAGCAGGTTTTATTGAGACTGATGCAGAGCTAAATATGTTTGCAAATTTAGGCACTGGTTTGTGTATTATTGCTAACCTCCCTATAATCTGGCTATTCGGACACCAAGCGATGAAAGAATACAAAATCTATATAGCAAAACTTAATAGAGGGGAGTTTAATACTAATAATTAAATTATTATAGACAATGAAAACAGAAATAAAAATTAAGCCTTTTTGGTATTCGGACATTTGGTTATGGCCAAAACTCATTACCATTATTACAACATTAGATAAAGAGGGTGTTGTTAATGCGGGCCCTTATTCACACATCATGCAATATGATGTAATGACAAAAAATCCAAGAATGATTGTGGGTTTTAGACAAGATTCTCATACTTTTGTGAATATTTGTGACACTGGTGAATTTGTAGTTAATTGTCCTAGCGCCTCACATTTAGACGACATGATGGAAACCGCTAAATTTTACCCTGAAGGTGTTAATGAGTTAGAGTTTACGAACTTTACCTCAATCCCCTCAAAAAAAGTTAAGCCTCCAAGCCTCAAAGAGTGCCCTCAGATAGCAGAATGCACTGTTGATGAAATAATTAAACTGGAAAAAAGCACAGGCATTGTTATCGGGACAATAGAGGCTATAGTTGTTGATGAAAAGTTAGTAGAAATGGGCAGAGAAGAAAGAATCCGTACTATGGATCTGCCAATAGGTATGGGAGATGAAGCAAGGCAAGTTTATTACCACACAACTATAGGGGATCTTACTCAGCATAGTCTTGGACAGCCTAAAAATGCCATGCAAGGTGCAGATGCAGTAACATCTATGGATTGGAACAAAAAAGCAATGACAATGTTAATGAATGTTCCGCCCCCACTAAGAAAAATGGTGATTGAAAACACTGAAGAATTTACACAAGAAAAAAATGCAAATGTTGTTACCGCTGAACTATTTACCGAATTAGCCAAATCGGTAGGAATGGACCCTGAATTAATGGAGAGATTCAGAAGTGGGGGTTAAATTTTTTGGGGTATTGATCATTTGTAAATCAAGTGAGATTTATGAAACTTGAAATAAAAAATCAAGACTTATTTATAGAAAAAGCATACATCAATGGTCAATGGGTTGATGCTGATGATAACTCAACTTTGGATGTCCTTAATCCAGTTAACCAAGAAATTATAGGCCGCGTGCCAAATTGTGGTGCAACAGAAACCAATGTTGCAATACATGCTGCTGCAGAAGCACAAAAAAAATGGCAGCAATGTCCGGCAAAAGAGAAGGCCTCTATTCTAAGAAATTTTTATGATCTGATGTGCTC
>CAUZCF010000027.1:0-10142 GCA_963578425.1 Gammaproteobacteria bacterium
ATCCCAGGTGATTATTATTTATACGATACGATAAAAAATACTGTCACCTATCTAGGCTCTTCCAAACCTTGGATTGATCCAAAGACAATGTCGCCAATGACACCGATTAGTTTTGAAGCCAGAGACGGAGAAACTATATATGGTTTCTTAACAGTTCCTTTGGACGGTGATGGTAAAAGTCTTCCACTGATTATTAATCCACACGGTGGACCATTTGGTGTTCATGATCGATGGAGATTCAACTCAGAAACACAATATTTTGCAAATCAAGGGTATGCGGTAATGCAAATTAATTTCAGAGGTTCTGGCGGTTATGGAAAACGATACGAGCGCATTGGATACAAACGATGGGGCCTAGAAATGCAAGATGATATAAGCGATGGAGTCCAATGGGCTATAGATCAAGGTATTGCTGATGAGGAACATGTGTGCATATACGGCGCCAGTTATGGTGGTTATGCCACTATGGCAGGAATCACATTAACCCCTGAGCTGTATCGATGTGCAGTAAATTATGTGGGTGTTTGGGATTTAGAAATGCTCTATAGACAGGATGGTCGATGGGATAATCAGATGGGACGATGGTTTAGAAATCATGTAATAGATATAAAAAATGATAAAGAGCAACTAAGAAAAACTTCCCCTCATTTCCATATTGATAAGATTACAGCACCATTATTAATTGTTCATGGCCGAAAGGATTATAATGTCAGAATTGAACAAGCAGAGTCATTAATGGATGACCTAGATGCAAAAAATATTCCATATGAAGTCATGATTAAGAAAGAAGAAGGACATGGTTTTGTCTTAGAAGAAAATAGGATTGAACTCTATCAAAAAATGGGTGAGTTCTTTGATAAGAACTTAGCTAAGGATTAACCTACTACCCCTTTTTTAATAGTTCATTGACGGCTCTATCGGCTTGGCTGATTGCGGCATCAACATAAGCAATCCCCAATGCATCACAGTTGGCAATGGCTATATTACCAAATGGTTTTCTGCCAATCACGTGTGGGTAACGTTCATCATTCTGATTGTCTGGCATCTCACCTCCAAAGTATTCAGCATCAAATAAATTATTGTACTCATAGGAATAGCCGTGCGCCCATCGGTTAACAGTAATCGCTGCAACGTCGTTTTCATCAAAATCTTCACCAAACATTCCTTTTAATTGGTCAAATAATTTATCTTCATAATCTTGATAGGTCATCTTTAGTATGTCGTATCGTCCAAGTTTATATTGCTCTCTATTGGTGTACCCTTGGTTGGGTCGCGTGGGCACATGTTGCATCATGAACACCACTGGATCTTCGAGTGTTTGAGGGAACTGATAATCGCCGAGACTCACCGGATAATCAACATAGAAGCTATTATAAAAACTATCAGGGCACTGTAGCGTGTGGACCTTCTTTTTCGCTATCATGTGCCAATTCTTCATCGCCACTTGCACCCAAACCAGGGGTACTTTTACATTGTATTTAAGGGCCTCTTTTTGTTTCTCTGGCAGTTGAGGGCAAAGATCTGGAATGATGCCATTGTTGCAAGCAAGAATGCATTGCTTGGCATGAACTTTATACAGTGCACCTTGATTTGCATAAACTATTTCGACCCCATCTTTGGTGTTAGTGGCAGATACCACCGTGCTGTTTAAACGGATATTGGTGTCTTGTCCCGGCACATCTAACATGGAATAATCCGCTTTGGCAGTAATAATATCTTCCATATTATTTCCGGGTATTGAGTTGGGGATAAGTTGTCGCACTAGTAATCTTGCAATCGTTGCGTTGCCGTCAGGAAAGTGGAAAATATACGGCTCATCAGATAAAACATTCTTGCTCACGTAATCACGAATGCTCTCATCTACAGTGTCAACATCATACATAAGATTTTCTTGGTCATTTATTTCATCACTTGGCTCTTCGTCATCCGTGAAGCCTAGTCCAGCAAAACCAGGTAATCCGTCTCCCCAGCAACCAATAGCAGGAATAGCATCATTGCCCACGCCCCACAGGCCCCATAGCAAACTATGAAAAATACCAATCACCTCCTCACCAACCTTGTGATATTGTCTTAAATAATCTTCGTAACTGATGTTATCTAACAAATAATATTTCTCCTCAAGACTTAAGTCGGGGAAAAAATCTGTCTGATCCAAAAATAGCCGGATAAATTCTTCTTTGGATTGATCTGATATTGGCAACTGAGATGCAACTCTTTGAATATTATCAGGTTTTATAGATTCTTTATAAGTAAGGTCGTATCTAAAAGTAGGTACATTTTTTACGATCTGGCTGACACTATAGGTTGCTTTGTTAAAATAAAAGCCTGTATCAAGCCTTCTATTCTTAAAGTAATCAAAATCATATGCCTTATAAAATTTATTAAAATCTATACCAAGATCGAACAATAGTTTTTTTGAAACTTCCTCATAATAGCTTGGTGACTCCACAGATTGACTGCCCCCATAGGCAAGCATCGTCCGGTCATTCACAACAAATTCGTTGCGTTTGGCATGGCCTCCAAAATCATCGTGGTTGTCTAGAATAAGAATTTTTGGAACTGTTTCCGTACGTTCTTTAAAGAAATGAGCAGCTGACAATCCTGAGATACCACCGCCAACTACAATTAAATCATAGCTCTCACCTAAATCTTGGACCTCATCAATAAAACCACTGCCCGTAAATGCAAGCTTATGTGCGGCATTAAAAGACCCCGGATGATTGCCCCTAATGCCTGTCAATACTGGAGGATAGTAATCAATATCGATACCTTGAGATTTTAAAAAATCTATGGGTGCAATAGTCCCAGCAATCCCTAAGCTAACGCCATTTAAAAAATCTCGTCTGCTAATACCATCATGTTTCATTCTGTTTTGTGCACTGTTTTGCCTTCAATAATCGTTTCTAAAACTCGTACCTCACTGATCTCTTCTATTGGAATGTCATATAAATTTCTTTCTAATATAATCAAATCAGCAGCTTTTCCCACCTCTATTGAACCGGTAAGATTCTCTTGGTGCATTAAGTAAGCAGCATTGATTGTGTAAGCTTTTAACATCTCTGTCAGAGTCATTCTTTCATTCTTATTTAAAACACCCTGAATACGGTCATCAGGGTCTTCTCTTCTAATAGCTGTCTCAATAGCAACTAATGGATTCATCGTGCTTACAGCCCAATCACTGCCACCAACAATTAAGCCGCCTGCCCTAAAAACACTGCCAATAGGATACATTTTATTGACTCTCTTAACTCCAAGCTCAGGGGTATTAATATCCGTAATCCATTCATCAGGCAATGCCCAGGTTGCTTGAAAATTTGCGGCAACACCTAGTTCTTTAAACCTTGGTATATCTGCCGGATCAATCATTTGCAAATGAGAAATGTGATGACGATTATCAGTCCTCCCATTAACATCAATAGCAAACTCAAAAGCATCAAGTATTGAACGTACTGCACGATCACCTATAGCATGAGTATGTATTTGAATATTATCAGCATCAAAACGAGCGACAGCATGATTAAGTGTGTCTTGATCAAAATAAAGCTGGCCATAATTACCTGAATCTAAATACGGTTCTAAAACGGCCCCTGTCTGACCCTCTAAGACCCCATCAATAAATATTTTTACGCAATCCACATTTATTCTTGGGTCACTGTATTGAGCTCTATCCTTTAATACGTCGTCAAAAGACCCAGGGGTTCTGATGAAAAGCCCGCCAAACGAAAGGCACGTAATTACTCTTAAATTTAATTGCTTGTTAACAGCTGCTCGTTTGTAGGTGGCCATGTGTCGTTTACCTACAGAAGCAGCTATAGATGAGGTTATGCCAAAGCTATGAGCTAAATCTTGTGCAAAATTGAGTCCTTTATCATACAGTGCATCTGTGTCTTTTGGTGTTATGTCTCTGACAAGATTCATAGCTGACGGCTCTCTTAATGTTCCGCTTGGTGCACCGGTGTTTGGGTCTCTTTCTATGATGCCTTGTTCAGGATTAGAAGTGTTAGCAGTAATCCCTGCTAATTCTAGTGCTTTTGAATTAGCTAACCCGCTATGTCCATCAGACGCATCAACATAAATGGGAATATCTGTACTGATTTCATCCAAAAAAGACTTATTTGGGTTGCCCGCTGGGAATAACGCTATATTCAAACCTGTGCCAACTAACCAACCTGTGGTTTTTGTTAATTCACTATTCAGGCATTCTTTAATCTCAGATTGCATACCCTCAATATTGTAAATTTCTAAAACCACACATTTGTATTGATCAATCCCAGACCATATTGGATGTGAGTGAGCATCATGAAAAGAAGGCATCATCATCTTGCCCTCTAAATTTATTACTGAAGTATTTTTATCAATGATTTTCTTGATCTCTTCATTTGAACCAATCTGTTCTATGACTCCGTCTTTAATGGATATGGCTTCAATAATTTCAAGTTGCTTATTAAAAGTATGTATTGATCCATTTAAAAAAACCTGTCTAGCAACACTACTTGATGCCCATAGATAGCTTGAGTTAAAAATCAAGGTAACTAAGATAATCTTAAAAAATAAATTTCTCATCGGTTTGTTTTTATTTTGATCCATTGTCTTGTCATTGTCCGATCTACCTTAGGTGGTGCTATTTCAGCAATAAATAACTTTTTCATTATCTCCTCATTAGGGTAGATGGCAGGATTATTTAATATCTCTTTATTTAACATAATCTTAGATGTTTTATTAGGATTAGCAAACTGAACCTGATTACTAATTTTTGCAATGTTTTCAGGTTTTAAAATGTGGTTCAAAAATAGATGGGCATTTTCAGGATTAGGCGCATCTTTAGGAATAGCCATCATATCAACCCACATTTGAGCACCCTGATGTGGAATCTCATAACCAATATCAATGCCATTACCTGATTCTTTAGCTCGCTCCCCAGCCTGTAAAATATCTCCGTTCCATCCAAAAACAAGGCATATCTCCCCATTAGCTAAGTCATTGATGTATTTTGATGAATGAAAATACCTAATAAAAGGTCTAACTCCAATCAATAAATCAAATGCTTGTCCTTGAAAATCTTTAGGATTTTTGGTGTTAGGGTCTAGTCCTGAATAAAATAATGCGGCTTTAAATACCTCACTGGGTGCATCAAGAAAGGCCACTCCACATTGTTCAAATTTACCGACAATTTCGGGATCAAAAATGACATCAAAGGTGTTCATTTGGAAATCATCTCCCATAATTTCTTTGGCTTTATTCTTGTTATATCCAATGCCAGTTGTTCCCCATAAATAAGGAATGGCAGCTGTGTTTCCTGGATCCATTATCGATAATAATTTCAATATCTCCTGATCAAGATGCTGATAATTAGTGAGTTTTGATTTATTTAAGTCTTGGAAAATGCCAGCAACTATTTGTCTTCCTAAATACTCTATACTTGGGCCAACAATATCGTAACCAGTATTTCCTGCCAATAATTTACCCTCAAGTACCTCATTACTATCGTACACATCATAAATGACTTTAATGCCAGTCTCACTCTCAAATTCTTCTATGACTGGTTGGGCAATATAATCGGACCAGTTATACACTCTGACCTCATTTGCATCAACACCATATGAGATACAAAAAAATATAAACAGGTATTTAGAATAAAAAGATTTACACTTTTTCCAATGTCTCATAATCGGTCCTTAATTGAGTAATAGATCATGCCAAGATAGAATCCTGGCCATCTAAGGAAGGTGCCTCCTGGAAATGTGGGTATCTTCACTTTATTAAACACGTCTAATCGACCAGTGCTCCCATCAATTGCTTCTGCAAGAACCGTGCCGGCCAACGAGGCCATTGCAATTCCATGCCCTGAAAAACCTTGTGCAAAATAAACATTCGAATCAAGTCGACCTAGATGTGGCATTCGATTTACTGTCACTGCAATGGTTCCTCCCCAAGCATAATCAATCTTTGTTTGTTTAAGATTTGGAAAAACATCAAGCATAGTTTTACGGACATAACTTTTAAGATCTTCTGGGAATTTAGTCGTGTAGTTTTCTCCACCACCAAACAATAAACGATTGTCCTCAGACATCCTAAAATAATGAACATGGAACATATTGTCATGAGCACAGACATTATCACGATTAATATATCTTGCTTCTGACTCTTCTAACGGCTCTGTAGCTAGAATAAAATTGTTAATCGGCATAATTTTACCGGCTATCCGTTGTTCTAATTTCTCTATGTAAGCGTTGCATGCTAAAACGACCATCTTTGCTCTAACTTTTCCATGATCAGTGGTGGCTTGTGATATCGAGCCCTTTGAATAATTCAAAACTCTGGAATTTTCATAGATTTCTACGCCTTGTCGCTCTGCAGCATCTGCCAGACCAAGAGCATAATTAAGAGGGTGTAAGTGCATCCCACCCACATCCATTGACCCTCCTCCTTTAAAAAAAGGACTATGGAATATATCGTAGACTTCTTCTTGATCTACATAACGAATTGAATCGTAATCGTAATCCTGATTTAATTTTTCTACATAACGACGATGCTCAGCATCATCTCTTGGGTTATTAGAAACGGTCATATTACCGTGCCTTAAATCACAGTTAATTTGGTGGTCAGTAATTCGATCTTTAACAATTTCTTTTGCGTGTTCGCTTAAATTCCACAGATCTCTTGCTAGAGATTTTCCATAATCCTTTTCCAACTGATCGATTTTTTTATTGTGACCACTACCAATTTGCCCTCCGTTTCGACCTGATGCTCCCCAGCCAATTTTGTTTGCCTCTAATAACACCACGCGATAATTTTTTTCAGCAAGGTTTAGTGCCGCTAATAACCCAGTATAACCACCGCCTATAATGCACACATCGGCATCAATAGATTCAGTTAACTGTGGTCTATCTTTAATTGAATTAGCTGTATGCAGATAGTAAGAATCTGGGTAATTTGATTCAGCAGTTGTCATCTTAGAGCTATTTATAAGCTGCTGATATGTCTATTTGTTTCATCGAGAGTTTTGGTTGTTTTATCTATAAGCTCATCAATTTCGCTTTCACTAATAATTAATGGTGGTGCAATAATCATTGTGTCACCAACAGCCCGCATGACCAGACCATTACTAATTGCAATATCTCGACAAATAGAACCTGCGCTTATGTCTGAAGAAAATCTTCCTCTAGTTTCTTTATTATTAGAAATTTCAATGGCTGCAACTAAGCCCTTAATTCGAGCCTCCCCTATTAGTGGGTGGTCTGATAGTTTTTTCCAACGTTCTTCTAAATACGGGGCCGTTTTATTCTTAACCAGCTCTAATATATTTTCTCTTTCAATGATTTCAAGATTCTCTAATGCCACAGCACACGCAACAGGATGTCCAGAATAAGTAAACCCATGAACGAATTCCCCACCTTTGCTAATAACATCGGTGACCTTGTCATTGACTAGAACACCTCCTAAGGGAAGATACCCTGAAGTCACTCCTTTAGCGAAGGGAATGAGATCTGGCTTAATTTGATAAACATCCGTTGCAAACCATTGACCCAAACGACCAAATCCAGTGATTACCTCATCAACAATAAGCAAAATTTTATGTTCATCAATAATATTTTGTATCGCTGGCCAATATGATTCAGGAGGAATAATAACTCCTCCAGCACCTTGGATAGGCTCTGCAATAAATCCAGCAATATTTTCAACACCATAATGATGAATCGCATGCTCAAGTTCTTGTGCAACTTCCAATCCAAACGCATCAGGGTCATTATCGCCGCCTTCTTCAAACCAATACGGTTGAGCAATATGATGAATATTAGGTATGGGTAAGCCGCCTTCGTGCATGCCTGACATACCTCCTAAACTTGCAGCAGCTATAGTGCTGCCATGGTAAGCGTTCTTTCTCGATAGAATGATTTGCTTCTCTGGTTGCCCTAATAATTGCCAGTAGCGTCGAACCATCCTTACAACAGTATCATTGGCCTCAGAACCCGAGCCAGTGAAAAATACATGATTTAGGTCAGCTGGAGAAATTGCGCCTAATTTCGAGCTCAATTCAATTGCTGGAGGATGGGTACACTGAAAAAAATTATTGTAATAAGGAAGCTCTTGCATTTGCTTGTAAGCGGCCTGAGTTAGCTCCTCCCTACCATAACCAAGATTTACACACCATAAACCTGACATGGCATCCAGTATTTGGTGCCCTTCAGAATCCCAGATATAGACACCCTTGCCTTTTGTAATAACTCTTGTTCCTTTTTCGGAGAGCTGTAAATGATCCGTGAAGGGATGTAAATGGTGATCCCTGTCTTGTTGTTGTAATGATTTTAGCTTCATAATCTTTCTATACGCTTAGTAATAAATATTCTCTTTCCCAAGGAGTGATAACCTCAAAGTACTTCTTGTATTCATGGTTCTTAGTAGCAATATACACTTGTAAAAAACGACTCCCCATTATTATTGGCATCACCTCACTATGTTCTAAAAGCTCAATAGCTGCAGATAAATTTTTTGGTAAAGCGAAAGGTAAATTATACGCATTCCCGTCTTCTGGTGCACTAGGCTCTATTTCCTCCTGCATTCCTAGGTAACCACAAGCAAGAGATGCAGCAATTGAAAGATAAGGATTAACATCTGCTCCACCAATTCTAAATTCTATGCGTCTATTATCAGGAGACGAGGACGGAACTCTCAGGCCAGTGGTTCTATTATCATAACCCCAATAAAGATTTATAGGTGCATTCTGCCATCTTGTAAAGCGCTTATAAGAATTGACATAAGGCGCATTAAATAACAGTGCTTCGGGTGTGTATTTTTGTAATCCTGCTATAAAGCTTCTAAATTTTTTACTCTCTCCCTCTTTCTCAGAAAATATGTTTTGCTTTGATTCATTATCAATTAGCGAAATATGCCAATGCATAGCGCTGCCAGGTTCAAATTGCATTGGTTTAGCTAAAAAGGTTGCATAAATATCATGCTGCATAGCGGCGTTCCTCACTAAACGTTTAAACATCATTACCTGATCACAAATCATTAATGGGTCATTATGTTCAAAATTAATCTCCAACTGACCTGTTCCCATCTCATGCTCAAGTGTATCGATCTTGATGTCCATTAACTCTGAAAAACGATGTATATCATTAATCACTGGCTCAAACTCATCAAGTGCATCGATACTAAAAGGCTGTCTTACTGTTTCTTGTCTACCAGAACGACCTATAGGTGGCTCCACATTATTATTAGGGTTGGTGTTTTTTTTAACTAAATAAAACTCAAGTTCTGGAGCAACAATAGGTTGAATATTAAGATCGTTAAATTTTTGCAGAACATTTTTTAAAACTTGTCTGGGTGAGATATCTACCGGTGATCCGTCCTCATAAAAACAATCGTTAACAACAGAGGCAGTCGGCTCCTCCCAAGGCAAAAGCCTGAGAGTTTTCAAGTCAGACTTAACAATAACATCCCGATCTGCTGGATTGATTACGGGCACCTCTAGAAATTCTCCTGTTACAGTTTGAGTAAAAACAGATTCAGGCAATCGAATTGCTGTGTTGTTAAGGAACTTATCAGCTGGCACTAATTTACCCCTGGCTATTCCTGCGAGATCTGGAACTATAACTTCAACTTCTTGAATATTGTTCTTACTAAACCAATCGGATAATTGTTTGTCATTCATTAGCGTACAGCAAATGCTCTACAAGCATCTCCAAAGGCATTAAATATTGTGAGTGATAATTCACTTTTACTTGGTTGCCATTCTGGATGCCACTGAACTGATAGATTAAATCCCTTAGCTTCCTTAATAGTAAACGCTTCAACTAATCCATGATCACTTAAAGCATTAACTTCTAGTTGATCGCTTAAAGTATTAACTCCCTGAGTATGCAAAGAGTTGACATCAGCATTAACTAATCCACTAATTTTATGGAGTAATGAATCTTCAGTAATTTCAACTTGGTGACTAAACCCATATTGTTGTTCATGTGAAGCATCTCGATCAAAGTCATGCCCTTGGTGATCAGATTGCAATTCTAGGTTTTGATATAAAGAACCCCCAAATGCCACATTCATTTCTTGAAATCCTCTGCATATAGCTAACAATGGCATCTCTTTTTGGATGATAGATTGAATCATTTTAAACACAGAGCGGTCCCTGGATTCAT
>CAUZCF010000028.1:0-9790 GCA_963578425.1 Gammaproteobacteria bacterium
GGCACCGATGAGCCTGTCTATACAACTTTGTTGCCAGGATTTGCATTTCATCGTGAACTCTTGGCGATGGTACACGCAGGGTTACCAAACATTACAGTACTAAAAGCAGCAACAATTAACGGCGCAAATGCGCTTGGTGTTGCAGACAAGCTTGGATCCATAGAACCTGGAAAACTGGCTGATGTTCTCGTCATCAAGGGTAATCCATTTGAAGATATTAAAGTTACACGGAATATTGAGTTAGTAATTAAAGGCGGTGTAATATATTACCCAGAGATACTACTCAAGTCAGCTGAAGGTATGATCGGACCTGAAGGACCAGATGATCATGACGATTGGGAACTGCATATTGAACCACTTAGACCAGCAAACTGACATCAGTAAATTCGTTTAAATCCCTAAGTAAATAAGCGTTATTTAAAACACATCTTCTCTGGGGACGGGTTTCAAAAAGAGAAAAATAAGAGCCGCAGCAATTATTGGTACAATCCCTACTATCGTATATCCCATATTCCAACCATAATCAGTAGCTGCATAGGTAATAGCTAAAGGTCCCAAACCGAACCCTAAATTAATAGCTAATGTTCCACAAAAACTAGCTCCTGTTGCTCTAACTTCTGCTGGGAAGTTTTCAGCAATAAAGGTTGCCATGACAGCGTAAGCACCATAAAAAAACAAAGTCATTAATCCATAACTAATCAGTACCTTATTCCAAGAATCAGCCATCCATATTAAATAAATAAAAGCTAGGCCTCCAAGCAATGCCCATAAAATAATAGTATTTCTTCTTATTAAGAAAAACTCCCCCACAATTGCGGCAGCAATATAACCAAAAGATCCTATGCCATATGAAAGCCCAACTATCTTGATAGCATCTATAATCTCCCAACCCCTTGATTGTGTAAAATAAAGAACCAACATTAATGTGCTTCCATAAGCAAAAGCATAAAGAAATTGGCCGGAAAATAAGAGTAGTGATTTTTTTCTATACTGTTCAGAAAATAAAACCAAAGTACTGGGTTCTGGTTGATCCTCAGTTTTCTTATTTTGAGCTTCAAGCCATACTTTTGATTCTGGTAAATACTTATGAATAATCCAACCATAAGGCACAAATAAAAAAGCTAAGAGAAATGTATATCTCCAATTAATACCTAATGTATCAATCATAAAGACCACTAATATTGATGCAAAGAACCACCCTAATGGAAAACCAATTTGCAAAATACCTGTAAACAAACCTCTAAATCTTGGTGGGGAAGACTCTGTGACTGTGGTAAGTGTAATAGGAGACTGTGCTCCTGCTGCAGTAAACCCAAGAGTTCTAGCAACTAATACTGCTAAGGTATTAGGAGCAATAGCTAGAAAGCCGACAAAAATAGGGGTCAATAATGTTGAGATCAATAATGATTTCTTTCTACCAATGCGATCAGTAAGTACTCCAACTTGAGTACAAAGTATTCCGGATATAAAAAATGTGATCGCAACATACCAGCCCACATCTGTAAGATCCCATCCAAAATCTTCTTGAAATTTTTCACTTACCAAAATAAAAATAGAATGATCTAAATTGGCAAAAGTTACGCCAATTAAACAAATAAAGAAAATTTTATATGAGCTTGCTGGTATCTGTGAGAGGGACAATATCTCTTGTTTCTTAGCGTTTTGATTTATTGGTGGTTGATTCATTGAAACCTCATTTGGATTTGTAGATTGATTAAGGACTATAATATTGTTTATCAATAAACAATAAATAGTAACAAGTTAAAGGGATTATTTTTAGTAATTCAATTAAGAGGTAAATTATGACACTTCAATACTCTGCTGTTGGCATACAAAATGAGTCACATATGGCGACAAGTATTGACGACTATTGGAAAGATCTTGAACGTCTGAAAATTAGCATTGGCTATGCAGTATGGAACTGTAGCCTAGACCTTCCTGTAAGATTAGTTACAGTTTCTGAGGGTGGAATAGGTGGCTGGTGTCTGGGCGGGGGTGATGAGCATATTCGTATTGCTAGAGAAGTAGTGCCAGAGATTCCAGGAAAAGAAACAGAGTTTCTAGGGGCTCTATGTAAAGAGCATAATATTTATCTTATTGCCCAAATGGTCGCCAAAGCTCCTGATTTAATGAAAGATAGAATATTCAATATAGCTTTTATAATTGACCCCAATGGTGAAGTGATTCACCAACATATAAAAACCTCTTTTTACCAAAGAGAAACAAATACCGCCCCAAGTGATATATGGAATCTTTATTTAGAAAAATATGGTGATGATCCAGAAAAACTTCTAGATGTTCTTTATCCGGTGGCTAAAACCGAAATTGGTAATATAGGAACATTGATTTGTGCTGAGGGTAGCTACCCAGAAGCTGCGAGGGGATTAGCTTTAAATGGAGCTGAAATCATATATCGATCGCAATACCCTGAACCATGGATGGGCAATAAAATGAATCAAATTCAAAACCAGTCACATGCTATCTTTAATACCTGCTATGTGCTTGCTCCTAATATTGGGGGAATATACATGCCCGGGATGGATGATTTCAAAATGAGCAATGGTCGTAGCCAAATTATTGACTATCGTGGACAAATTATTTCTGAATATCTAAGTGGGGGCGAAGCTCTTGTTAGTGGCATCATTAACATAGATGGACTAAGAGATTTTCGAGTTAGGGGTCAGTGGCAAAATTTAGCTAAAGATATGAGAGTTGAAGAGTATAAAGTGATCTATGATGCAATGATGGCAAAGGGTGGCATTTACCCTAGGAATTTATGTATGGATGAGCCGCCATTTACAGAAGAAGACCAATTGGAATTAGTTAAGCACCAAGTGAATAAAATGGTCAAGATGGGGGTTTATTCACCCCCAGATAACTGGGAACCTTATGAAGTTAGTGAATCAGTTCAAAGCCGTATCGATAAAGCAAAAGATATTAGTTAGTGGTCTGGTTTAGGTAACCTGATTTAGAGAATGGCTAAAAAGTTAAACATTACGCGGCGTGATTTTATGAACGGTATTGCTATGAGCTTGACAGCAGGCACTGCATTATCACCTTTTGAACTACTCGCCATGAATCATCAATCCAGCACTGATGCATTATATCCACCTGAACTCATCGGTATGCGAGGCAGTCATCCTGGTTCATTTGAAGTTGCACATGCCCTGGCTAGAAATGGTGCACGTTGGACAGAGCCTACTGATCAGACTGATCGTGATTATGATCTTGTGATCGTTGGAGGAGGTATTTCAGGTCTATCGGCAGCATATCTCTACAAGCAACGTCATGGGAAAGATTCAAGAATATTAATTTTAGATAATCATGATGATTTTGGGGGGCATGCAAAACGTAATGAGTTTACTGTTGATGGCAAACAACTGATTTGCTATGGAGGCAGTCAATCTATCTCTGACCCAAGCAGCTGGTCTCCTGTAGGGAAGAAACTACTCAAAGATGTAGGAGTTCACACCGAGCGTTTTTATGATTATTTTGATCGTAATTATTTCAAAGATCGAAAACTAGGACGTGGCCTGTATTTCAGTCGTGATCAATATGGCAAAGATTATGTATCAGATAATATTTTGGGAACTGAAATAAAAGATAATGAACAAGAGATCATTGACCTTATTAATGCCTATCCGATTGCTGAAGCCTCAAAAACTGCTCTGATTAAATTACTGAGTCAAACAGAAAATTACCTCCTAGGAATGGGGCCTCAAGAGGATAAAATTAATCTGCTGAGACAAACAAGTTATAGTGATTTTTTAAGAAACTATGTCAATGTTCCTGAGGAGGTTGTGCAACTTTATAGAGATATGGCTCGAGGCTTATGGGGGATTGGTTGGGATGCATTATCAGCTTTGGATGCCTATAAATCACAAATGCCTGGAACACTGGGTCTTAACCTCAAAATAGCCGAACAAAGCTATGAGAGGGATGAGCCTTATATTTTTCATTTTCCAGATGGCAATGCAGGTTTTGCTCGCTCAATTGTCCGTGAGTTAATACCTAGCGCTATTTCTGGTACAACCATGGAAGATCTTGTGAAAGCAAGAGTTGATTATGCCGGGCTTGATTTGGACTTATTAAAGGTTCGCATCAGACTGAACTCTACGGCTGTTAAAGTAGAGCATACGCCAAGTGAGAAGGCGGTCGATGTTACTTATATCAAGGATGGAAGCCCCTATCGGGTGAGAGGAGCCCATGTGATCATGGCATGCTACAACAACATCATTCCAGATATTTGTCCCGAAGTGCCTGATGCTCAGAAGGAAGCCATTGCTTATGCCACAAAAATGCCATTAGTATATATCAGTGTTGCTGTTAGGAATTGGAATGCATTTTCAAATCTTGGATACCGAAGTTTCTATATCCCTCAACCCAGTTTAATGCATTCGTTTGGTCTTGATTTTCCAGTCAGTATGGGAGGCTATAATTTCACCCAAAATCCAGGCGAGCCGACTGTTATTCATGGTACTCATGTGCCTCTAGACCCGGATAAAGGGTTAAATGCACGAGAGCAATGCATAGCTGGAAGAACTAGGTTGTATGAAATGAGTTTTGATGATTTTGAGAAAAAAATTATCAGCCAGATGAGCGGTGCACTGCATAATGGTGGATTTGATGCCGAGCGAGATATAGCAGCAATTACTGTTAATCGATGGCCGCATGGCTATGCCTATGAATATATTGATTATTCTGATCCTGTGGAGTTCAATCCAAACAATGGGCCGCATATTGCTGGCCGAGCACAAATTGGACGCATTTCAATAGCCAACTCAGATGCCTCAGCTTACGCTTATCTTACTGGCGCTATAGATGCTGCTGATCGAGCAGTTAATGAGCAGTTAATGCTTTAACAGATTATAATAATTTTAACTTCTTATGTTCTGGAAAATCATAAACCCATTCACCATTGCGATTGCAAGCTCTTCTTTTCATTCACTAATGAGTCAAAATATAGTGGTGCTTTATTTTAAAGGAGTTAAGACTGGTAAAAATTATGCGGTTCCTGTTAGTTATTATGAAGAACCAAAAGGAAAACTTAGTTGTATCACTGATAGACCAAATATTTGGTGGAGAAACCTATTAGCTGTTGAAAACATCAAAATCCTATATAAAGGAAGTTTTATTAAGGCTGATATTAGCGTTGAATATGAGGATAATAAATTAATTGCAGATCAACTAGAAGCCTTGTGCAAGCATAGTAGGATTGATGGTTTCTTTGCCGAAGTTGGTTATAAGAATGGTGAACCCATAAGACAAGATGTAGAAGCATCAGCAGAAAAGATGGTGCTGATGCGACTATTAATTAATTAAGAATTTACTTATTTCTCGGGGTGTAGACCCCAGACTCAATAAGCTTTTTGATTGTCTTTTTAAAGACTTCTCCAGCATCTTCATGATTCATTGGAGGTAGGTTTTTTGGCCATATTTCTTGATCATATATTTTTCTATAAATCTCGGTCTTCAAGTAGGGAATCCAATTTTGAAACTTTGCATTTTCTCTATAATATCGAAGTGCATCAATATTAATTTCAGATGCAACATAACTGTCACCCACGATTTGGTTATGGGCTAAAACTGTCCCCTTATAATCAATAATTGAGGAACAACCACCGAGAGCACCATCAATCACTGTTGGGTCCTCACCTTCGCTTCCAGGCATAATTAGTGACCCAGAATTAGGTGCAACCATATAACAGGTATTGTCAATTGCTCTGGAACGATTTTGAACCTCAAAGATTTCTCTTGAAACCCATGGCTCCGGTAATGATGCTCGATAAAGTATTTCTGCTCCATTCATAGCAAATGCTCTAAATGATTCAGGAAAAGAACCTTCTACACCAACCGTGCCTGCTATATTACCAATCTTGGTCTTGGCAACAGGGAAAAACGCTTCAAGGCTATCTCCGTGTTGCTCAATCCATTGATCATAAACATCATGAGGTGTTGTCGAGTGCTCAACAAAGACAACAATGTTTTTATGATGTTTATAAATAACATCTCCATTGTCATCAATAATAAAAACTGTATTGAAGAAACGATCTGGGTAATCTGGTAACTTTTCTTTTAGTTGTCCAATAATAAAAGTATTTTTACTCTTAGCGTATTTACCCAAGAAATCAGTTTCAAACCCTGGAATCTCAGCTGCCATATTCTTAGCGTAGTCAGCTTGATCCAAATCCATTATTTCATCAACAAAACCTTGAATTGCCCCCTCCCCTAGAGCAATAAGCCTAACAGGAAGCTCCAAAGAGCACATGTGAGTTACCATATCTATCATGCTGCCAATATGGTTCAAGTTCCTAGTCACTTCTTGGCGAGATGTGACGTGCTTGATCTTAGTTTGGAGTCCTACCGCTAAATATGGATCCATTATTAATACCCTCTTTTATAATTAACCAATATAATCATCTAGATTTATATTATCAATCCCCGGAACAACAGGTCTAACTAAATCATCAACCTGCTCCATGTCTTTTGTTGCATCTATTCCAACCCTTAATGAAGTTTTGTCTGGCAATGCGGCTCTATCAACTTCCCAAGTAATAAAATCTGAAAATAAATAAACTTTTTCTGCCCGACCCATTCTTGTCCATGTTGCCCATTCAACATCATCCATATTAGATGGGTCTACATCGTCATCAACAATGATTACCCGTTTAGCCATCCAGGATAAATTGAAAAATCCCATGTTAATATTAAACACTTCATTAATAACCTCTTTCGGTTGCAAATCTGATGATTTCTTAATAGCAATAACCAGATGCATTAGTGGGCCTATCTTAGTATCAAAATGCACTACTACATCGGTAACAAATGAAAAAGCTTCTTTAATTTTCTCTTTAAGCGTTTCGGACATTCCATAAACAGTTAGGTAGCCTAAATTATTATGTTCCTTGGCTCTGCCAGCCATTAATGAATAAAACATTGCATCATTCCTTTTAAGAATTGATGTAACCTCACACATAGGTGCTGTTTCAGTTCCATACTGTGCACCAAACTCACCCAATGTATTTTCCACCATATTGTCGAGATCAACGACTGTTTCAATGACCATCTCAGCATCAGCCGGTATGGGTAATCCAGTGTGAGGTCCTAGGACAACTTTCACCCCATCCCCTATAATTCCACCGGCCACATCCAGTTCCGAAATATGTTCTGGTGATTTTGAAGCGGCTGCCATTAATAAGGCTGGGGGCGCACCCAAAACCATAGCAACTTTCATTTCTTTGTTGTTTTCACGATGCCAATTATAGCTTTTAAGAAGGTCGCTCAAACCGCTAGCATTAATTAATATGTGTTTCTCATCAACAATCAGGCATCGATAAAAACCAACATTAATTTCACCTCCTGGTTTTTTGAAAATACCTACTGCTGCTGTAATAAATGGTCCTGTATCTAGCTCAAAAAATGTAGGCACAGGTAAGTCCAATAAATTAATTTCATCATTGGTTAATATGTTTTCTGTTATGGGGCCTGTGTCATTTTGAATATAAGGAATAGGATTAGATATTCCTTGTTGAACTTTTTGACCGGCTTGATCGTATGTGAAGCTTTCACTAGCATCTTCATTAAAAATTAATCCATAACGATCCATGGAAGTAAATATTCCACCAACTGCTTTATAGTTTGAACCTTTAATATTTTCAAATATAAAAGCCTTACCTTCCTTCTCTAGTTTTTTCATTATTCCTGGCATTTCAAATTTAGGATTAACCTCTTTTTTGATATGTATGAGGCTCCCTTTTTTATCAAGGATGTTAACAATTTCTCTGAAGGATCTATGCATGTTTAATTTAAATTAATTTGAGGTGATAGCTTACAATAGGCATCAATAATAATCTAATACCTAGAATATTGATTATCATTATCATACTGATATGCTTAGTCTATAAAGTTATTTGGGAGAAGACATGAAAACAAAAGCTGCCTTAGCACTAAAAGCTGGTGAAGATTTAGTTATTGAAGAGATAGATTTAGACGGCCCGAAAGAAAACGAAGTTTTAATCGAAGTTAAAGCAACTGGTGTTTGTCATACTGATGCATTCACGCTCTCAGGAGATGATCCCGAAGGTATATTTCCTGCAGTTCTTGGCCATGAAGGAGCTGGTATAGTTGTAGAAGTTGGTTTAAACGTAACAAGTGTAAAACCAGGTGACCATGTAATTCCTTTATACACACCAGAATGTCGTGAATGTAATTTTTGTCTAAACCCTAAAACTAATTTATGTCAGTCAATAAGAGAAACGCAAGGACAAGGTCTCATGCCTGATGGAAGTTCTAGATTTTCTCTTAACGGTGAGAAAATATTTCATTACATGGGCTGCTCAACATTCTCAAACTACACCGTATTACCAGAGATTGCTGTTGCCAAAATTAGAGAAGATGCCCCATTTGATAAAGTTTGTTATATAGGTTGTGGTGTAACCACAGGTATAGGGGCTGTTGTTTTTGATGCAAAAGTTGAAGCTGGTTCAAACGTTGTCATATTTGGATTAGGTGGCATAGGCCTGAATGTAATACAGGGAGCAAGCATGGTTGGTGCTAATAAAATAATTGGCATTGATATCAATGAAAATAAAATTGAATTAGCTAAGAAATTTGGAATGACTGATTTTATAAATCCTAAAACTACAAGCAATATAGTAGAAAATATATTAGACCTTACCAATGGTGGAGCTGATTATTCTTTTGAGTGCATCGGTAATGTAGAAACCATGAGACAAGCCCTAGAATGTTGCCATAAAGGATGGGGGGAATCAGTGATTATAGGTGTTGCTGGTGCTGGTCAAGAAATCTCGACAAGACCATTCCAGCTGGTTACGGGCCGAGTATGGAGAGGTTCAGCTTTCGGTGGCGCTAGAGGAAGAACTGACGTTCCTAAAATTGTTGATTGGTATATGGAAGATAAGATTAATATAGATGATCTGATAACTCATAAAATGCCATTAGAAAATATAAATGATGCCTTTCAATTAATGCATGATGGAGAATCAATAAGGTCAGTTGTTGAATTTTAATATTATATTATGTTCTAATATTTAAACCTTATTTATCAATAGTTTATAATTATATCTATTTTATAAATAATTATAGCATACATAGATTACGCTATAGTATGAAATCTGTTATTTTAGTTAGCTGCCCAGGTATTAGCATCGGTGCTGCTTTATCTATATTCTCTTGCACATTAATTAATGATCTTTTAAGTTGATTAATATCATCCCTATTATCTGGATAAGATTGATATGGATTGTAAGCTTTCTTTATACCTAATAATTGGTAGAAATGTTCTCTTGGTATAGATGAATAATCACAAACTTTAGCAAAAGTTTTTCTAATTGCTTCAGGGTATACAACCCATTCAAGATCTTTAGAATATTTTACTAATGTTTTTCTTAAATTATTTATTGGCTTGCCAGTTTTTATATTAAAAAATAAATATTCATTACCAATAAGATGTTTATTTTTATTTTGATGATCTTTTATATCTTTGAGCAACAGTTCAATTGACGGGGTTATCGGTAACATTTGTTTATAATTCTTTTTTTTGATCAATATATAGCTGTTTCCAGTTATTTGACTCCATTTCATATTTAATACATCTGATTTTTTAATCCCTGTAATTAACATTAAGTAAATCGCGTTTCTACTTAACCTATCTACTTTATTAATATTTAGCGGATCCCACATCTGATATATGAATTTTGGAAGTTCATTATCAAGGCTTAATTGAATATCTTTTGATTTAGGTCGATAGCTTAAGCCGCTATTGAATATG
>CAUZCF010000029.1:0-9322 GCA_963578425.1 Gammaproteobacteria bacterium
TCATTACACCTATGTGTTTACTGGTGACGGGTGTTTAATGGAGGGAGTCTCCCATGAAGCCTGTTCCTTTGCGGGCACTCTCAAATTAGGCAAGCTCATTTGTTTCTATGATGACAATGGAATTTCTATTGATGGTGCCGTTGATGCTTGGTTTACTGAGGATGTAGCAAAACGTTTTGATGCTTATGGCTGGCATGTCATCGACTCCATTGACGGCCATGACCCCAAAGCCATATCTGCAGCCATTACCGAAGCTCAGCAACAAACGGATAAACCCTCAATATTGGCCTGTAAGACCATCATCGGTTATGGATCCCCAAATAAAGGCGGCACCGCTGATACTCACGGCGCACCTTTGGGTGATGACGAATTAGAGTTGGTACGTAAAGAACTGGGTTGGGACCATGCCCCGTTCGACATTCCAGATGACATTAAAGACGCATGGGACGCAACAGCAAAAGGACAACAAGCAGAGAATCATTGGAATGATCTATTCAATAAATACTCAACACAACACTCTCAACTAGCCACAGATTTGAACGCCAGATTAACGGATAACATTCCCAATGATCGTTTTCAGGGTCTGAATCATTTAATGACCGAGTTACAACAAAATGCGGATAAGGTTGCCACCAGAAAATCATCACTTATTGCCTTGAACGCCTTAACAGATGATTTTCCAGAACTCATTGGTGGCTCAGCTGATTTGACCGGTTCTGTCTGCACGTTTCATAAGAACTCCAAGGCCATTACCGCATCAGATGCAAACGGTGATTATGTTTTCTATGGTGTTAGAGAATTTGGCATGGCAGCGATGATGAATGGCATGGCCCTCTATGGTGGGCTCATTCCTTACGCAGGCACTTTTCTGACCTTCAGCGATTACTCTAGAAATGCCATACGCATGGCTGCCATGATGAAACTGGGAGTGATTCATGTGTTAACCCATGACTCGATTGGTTTAGGCGAAGACGGTCCAACCCATCAGGCCATTGAACACGTCCCGAGCTTAAGATTGATTCCTGGCGTTCACGTTTGGCGTCCATGTGACACCATGGAGACAGCGATTGCCTGGAAACTTTCCATTCAAAAAAGAAATACCCCCACGGCTTTGGTGCTGACACGTCAAGCGCTTCCTCAACATGATCGTGACTCTGACACCATTGAAGCCATTGAGAAAGGCGGTTACGTTCTATCCCGTGAAACAGAAAACTTGGAAGCTGTGATTATGGCCACTGGTTCAGAGGTTCAATACGCCATGAACGCAGCCAAAAAAGCATCTGCACAAGGACTGGGTGTCAGGGTGGTCTCAATGCCGTGTTTAGACCTATACGAGGAGCAATCAACTGATTACAAAGACAGCGTGATCCCAGCAGGGTTTGAGAAAGTGATGGTCATTGAAGCGTCAATGGCTGCAGCCTGGAAGGGTTACACCGGATCAAAAGGGGTGGTGATTGGTATGAATTCATTCGGTAAATCAGCGCCAGCACCTGAGTTATTTGAATATTATGGGTTTTCGGATGACAATGTCTTCCATGAACTGATCGCAATGATCAAAAGGTAATTAAAGGAGTATCTAATGGCAGTAAAGATTGCAATAAACGGTTACGGCAGAATCGGTAGAAACATATTAAAGGCTCTGTTTGAAAGCCATCGCACTAATGAACTTGAGATTGTCGCAATCAATGATTTAGGCGATGCTGAGAGCAATGCGTATTTAACCCAATACGACTCAGCTCACGGGATTTTTCCGTTTGACGTTGAGGCCAAAGACGACGCCTTAATCATTGATGGCAAAGAAATTAAAGTCTTTGCAGAGCGCGACCCTGAACAATTACCGTGGGCTGATTTAGGTGTTGAAGCGGTGCTTGAATGTACAGGGTTTTTTAGAACTAAAGAACTGGCTGGCAAACATCTTACTGCGGGGGCGAAAAAAGTGATTATCTCAGCTCCAGCTGGATCAGAAGTGGATGCGACGATTGTCTATGGAGTCAATCACAATATCTTATCCAAAGATGATCAGATTATTTCTAACGCATCATGCACCACCAATTGTTTAGCACCACTGGTCAAACCAATACATGAAGCGATAGGTTTGGAGAGTGGCATTATGACCACTATTCATGCCTATACCAATGATCAAGTATTAACCGATGTGTTCCATAAAGATTTAAGACGAGCTCGATCAGCAACACAATCAATGATCCCCACTAAAACCGGTGCGGCTACAGCTGTCGGTCTGGTCTTACCCGAACTCCAAGGTAAGTTGGACGGTTTTTCCATAAGGGTACCAACCATTAATGTGTCATTGGTTGATTTAAGTTTTATTGCCTCAAAGCCCACTTCGATCGAAGAAGTTAATGGTGTGGTTAAAGCAGCATCTTCCGGCGATCTTAAAGGCGTCTTGGATTATAGCGATGGGCCATTGGTTTCAATTGATTTTAATCACAACCCGGCTTCGTCTAACTTTGATGCGACCTTGACTAAAGTGCAAGAAGGCACATTGGTCAAAGTCTGTTCCTGGTATGACAATGAGTGGGGGTTTTCTAATCGTATGTTAGACACCACCTTGGCATTAATGAATGCCGACTAGGATCTGATTTATGCCACCGCATATCCCAGTGATGCAGAATATTGATCTGCAGGGTCTGCGAACCTTAATTCGTCTGGATCTAAACGTTCCCATTGACGACGGAGTCATCACCAGTGAGGCTCGTATCCAAGCAGCAATACCGACCATTAAAATGGCCTTGGAAAAAGGCGCTAAAGTGGCGCTACTGTCTCATTTAGGACGACCTGATCCCGCTGCACTGGACGGCTCATATAGCTTGGAACCCGTGGTGCATAGACTGCAAGAGTTAATCGATAGACCGGTGCGTTTTTTGACCGATTGGTTGGATGGCATTGAGCACAGTGATGATGAAATTATTCTCTGCGAAAACACCCGTTATCATATTGGGGAAACAACCAACGATGACGCATTATCACAACAAATAGCCAGTCTTTGTGATGTCTTTGTGATGGACGCCTTTGGTGCCTCACATCGTCAACACGCCAGCACCTATGGGGCAGCACAATTTGCCCCCCAAGCCTGTATCGGGCCTTTAATGAGCAAAGAAATCGAGTCCTTGAATCAAGGGTTATCTGACCCAGAAAAACCTCTTGTGGCCATTATTGGCGGGGCTAAAGTCTCCTCAAAATTAGGCGTCATAGAAACACTGTCCAAGATTTGTGACCATATTATCGTTGGCGGCGGCATCGCTAACACGTTTCTCTTGGCCCAAGGCCTGCAAACGGGCAATTCTCTCATTGAGCCTGACATGATTGATGCGGCAAACAGAATACTCAATATGGATCAAGTCAATGTGCCCATGCCAATCGATGTTCGGGTGGGTAAGGCATTTTCCAATGAAACTGAAGCTAAGATTAAAACTGTTGAAGACATTGAATCAGACGATGTGATTCTTGATATCGGTCCTGACACAGCAAAGATCTATGCAGAGGTTATTAAGACGGCAAACACCATTATTTGGAACGGACCGGTTGGGGTCTTTGAGTTTGATCAATTCAGTCACGGTACCAAAGCTCTAGCAGCTGCCGTTAAAGACAATCCTGGTCTTAAGATTGCCGGTGGTGGTGATACGGTTGCGGTTATAGAACAATATAAGATTATGGATTCAATCAGTTATATTTCAACTGGAGGCGGGGCTTTCTTGGAGTTTATTAAAAGTGGAAGCTTGCCTATACTGGACCTTTTAGAGAATTAATTGATGTCATATTTAAAACGATATATTAACAAGGCTGCGAAGATAGAGCCCAATGAGATCCGTGCGGTCTTAGTTTCTTTTGCTTTTATTTTTTCAATTCTGGCTGCCTATTACATTATCCGATCCGTTAGAGACGGCATGTCCAGTGATTGGAGTGATGCTGAACTCAGTACCATCTGGACCTTTACATTTTTTATCAGTTTCTTGGTGGTCTCTTTTTACGGCTATATTTGTTCTAAAGTTAAATTTAAATACTTGGTGCCTGGGGTTTATGGGTTTTTTGCTTTAAGTTTTGTTCTGTTGTTCCTGCTGATCAATTTTTTCCCAGAATTAAACCTAATCAATCAGATCTTTTATGTTTGGGTTAGTGTCTTCAGCCTTTTAAACATCTCGGTTTTCTGGTCTTTTATGGCCGATACTTACAACAAGGAACAAGCCAAACGACTCTTCGCCTTTATTGCTTCAGGTTCTAGTCTTGGAGCCATATTCGGGCCGACCATATCATTGATCTTTGCTAGCCGTTTAGGCTCAGAGAGCTTGGTACTAATCTCTGCGGTGATGTTAATTATTCCGCTGATGATTGCCATCTATTTAAATAAGATTAAAGCCACAGACCTAGACAACACTTCATCGAGTGAATTCAATCAGAATGAAATGAGTGGAAATTTCTGGGACGGTTTTGCTGAACTTCTCAAACCACCATTGGCTAAAAACATTTTGCTAGGCATCGGCATCTTTATCGTTTTATATTCTGGGCTGAGCACCTTTGTTTATTTTGCTATAAAAAATATTTTGACCGACATTGATCAAGACACACGAACTCAAATATGGGCGGGCATAGATTTGGCTGTTAATGTTCTAGCGGTATTCACTGCCATGTTTGGCACCAGTCGATTAGCTAAACGTTTTGGTCTCTCAGTGACGCTTGCATTAGTGCCGGGAATTATTATTCTGGGCATGTTTATCTTGGCGCTCTCACCCATACTCTGGGTTGTGGTGGGCCTACAGGTTGTTAGACGAGCAGGGGAATACGCGATCACTAAACCAGCCCGTGAAATGCTCTTCACCTTGGTTGATCGTGAGTCTCGTTTTAAAGCAAAAAGTGTGATTGATGTGGTGGTTTATCGTGCCGGAGATATTTTCTGGGCCTGGGGATTTACTGGCCTAACTCAAGTTCTAGGCTTCGGCTTAGGTGCTATCGCCAGTATTGGAGGGTTTGTGGCTATTCTTTGGACCGCTCTGGCATTAAGGTTAGGTCGTGCATTTGA
Source organism: Gammaproteobacteria bacterium (assembly GCA_963578425.1). GTDB lineage: Bacteria > Pseudomonadota > Gammaproteobacteria > Steroidobacterales > UBA11654 > CACPJA01. The sequence continues at coordinate 5,036 of CAUZCF010000029.1, forward strand.
TGCTGAAGTCACCGAGTGAAGAAATCACTCCTTAGTCTTCTCTCGATGATGTTGGTTGCCTGCGGAGGTGGAGGCGGCTCTTCAGATAATTCAACAAACACCGCTAATATTGCACCCAGAATTAGCAATTTAACCCGAAGTTACGAGGCTTATGAAAATCAGACCGCTGCCTTTACCGTGGCAGCAACTGATCCTGATTCTAGTGCTCTAACCTATTCAATATCAGGCACTGATGCTTCTCAATTCACCATTGGATCCACATCAGGTCAGGTGATGTTTGCTAATAACCCTGATTTCGAGAACCCGGACGATGATAACGAGGATAATCAATATCAATTCTCGGTCACGGTCAGTGACGGGTCTCTAAATGACACCGAAGAGTTCACCGTTACCGTTTTGGATGATTATTCTGACAACCCTGATTCTGATCCAGAATGCAGTGTGTATATTATTGAAGGCGATATTGCGATCCCCAATACCGAGCAATGCACGATGTTTAGAGGTGGACTGCTTCGAGAATTTATTATCTATGTGCCTGATTCATACGCCTCTCAAACCTCCCCCGTCCCCTTACTGTTTAGCCTACACGGTTATACCAGTAGAGCGGAGTGGAATTATAACTACACCGGTTTTCAAGAGGTGGCTGACGACAATGGATTTATTGCGGTCTACCCACAAGGGTCTATATACACAGCCACAGGAGAAACCCATTGGAATGTCGGAGGGTGGACCACAGGAAGCACCACTGATGATATTGATTTTCTGAATAGCCTTATTGATTATCTTCCACTTAATTATTCAATTGATCTTAACCGTGTGTATTCAACTGGAATGTCAAATGGGGGATTTATGAGCTATCACCTGGCGTGTAATTTAAGCACGAAGATTGCTGCTATTGCTTCAGTCACAGGATCCATGACAAACAAGACTTATAATAATTGTGATCCAAAGCACCCAACTCCGGTCATGCAGATTCATGGGAAACTGGATGGGACCGTTCCCTACGCTGGAAATTCTGGTATGAAACCCATTGAAGAGGTGATGGATTATTGGGTGGGTTATAACAGTTGTAATCTAACACCTACTCAAATTCAAATAGCAGATACTAATGGCGATGGTTATGGCGGTATACACACCCAGTATATTAATTGTCTAAATAATGTTGAGGTAGAGTTGTACTTACTCGATGCTGTCGGTCATGAGTGGCCAGCGATAGATGATGATGATAATTATGATATTCATTCAGCTGATGTAATATGGGCTTATTTATCTAAATATAGTATTGATGGTAAAATATAAAAATATTATATAAAACAAATAGATATATTTATTAATATGAAAATAATAATAATATTAATATAAATATTGTTAATAAACTGTTAATAAATATTATTAGTTATCTTTCTCTATAACTTTTGTTTCTTCACTAACTTCTTTAATTGATTCAATTTTCCTAGTCGAATCAGCAATTCCCATTTCTTCAATCTTCCTAACTGACGGCATCAATCGACTCTCCCAAGATCTCACTCCATCATTATAAGCTTTAACAGCACGACCAAGATCTATACCAATTTTCTTGAAGAAATCATCGTTAAATTTTTTAAGCCTAGAATGTACATCTAAGGCTTGATTTCTTATATTTTCTGCATTCTCATAGATTTCTTGTTGTTGCCAGGTGAGCATAATAGTTTTCAATGCTGCATAAATTAAAGACGGTGGGCATATCATTACCCGTTGTTTAGCGGCTTGTTCAACAAGATCTGGAATTTCTTCAATTGCTGACATGTATATTGATACATTGGGTACATACATAATTACAAAATCTGGTGTTTTCTTTCCTGTAATTCCTGAGTAATCTTTTTTACCTAATCTCTTTGCATGCTCTAGTACATTTTTAGCGTGTTGTTTAAGTTTTTGTTTCTTCAGTTTTGCATCATCAGTTTCTATGGCTTCTTTATAAAGTTTCATAGGTGCTTTGGAATCAATTATTATGGTGCCATTATCAGGTGTATTGACATAAACATCTGGTCTAAAATCACCTTCTTCAGTCTTTTCTGATTGTTGTTCACTAAAGTTAACCCCTTTGACAAAGCCTGCTGTTTCTAGCATCACTTTTAATGCTTCTTCAGCCAACGCTCCTTGTTCACCTGGATTTGATAAAGCTTCTGCCCATTGAGTGTGAGATTTAGTGAGGTCTCCAACTTCTTGAGAAAGATTCTTAGTGTTAGCGTCCCAAGTTGAAGTGGCTTTGATGATGGCAGTATTTAAAGCCTCTAGTTTTTTTGTAATGTCATCTTCATTTTGTTTTTGATCATCAGTGACTTCTTGTTGTATTTCAGATAGCTCATCTCTGGCGGTGTCTCTGAAAATAGATTTAAGAAAGCCGGGCAATAGTTTAAATGTGACAAAGCCTCCGATGAGGGCGCCAATAATAAAAGCAAGAATTATCTCAAGGTTCACATTTTTAATCTTATCATCATATAATTAATGAGCAATGTAAGAGGAGACAAATCATTGAAAAAGCAAACAGTCACTAAATTTATAACCCTTCTTTTAATCCTGGGGATTAATCAATCCGCACACTCAGAGCAGCAACGTCTAGGAGAATTTGAAGATCACAGATACGATTCTCCAGTTACTTCAACTGGAGCTATGAGGGCAACAGAGGATACAGTTCAATCTTCAGAAATTATTTATGGCCAAACGAATGACCAATCACATCAAGGTTATTTGAGTCAGCCACAAAGTACAAAACCAACTGCAGGGCTAATTGTTATTCATGAATGGTGGGGACTTAACGAAGACATTCATCTTATGGCAGATCAAATTGCGGGCTTAGGTTATGCTTCTTTAGCAGTTGATCTGTACGATGGTCAATCTGCCACTAAAGTGAAAGATGCGTTTCAATTAAGCACTAATCTGTCCAAGAATGAAGAAGCCGCTTTAGCCAATTTACAAGCAGCTTATGATTATTTGGTTAATGAGGTTGGTGTTGAGAAAGTCGGTATTATCGGTTGGTGCCTGGGCGGTAAGTGGTCTTTAAGGGGGGCGCTCATGCTTCCAAATCAGATTGATGCCACCGTGATTTATTACGGCAGTTTAATTGATGACAAAGAAAGATTGGCAACTTTAGAAATGCCCATTATCGGATTTGTTGGCACTAAAGATCGATTGCATAAGCAATTTATCCAATTTGAGCAGGATCTAGAAGCACTTAATAAAGACGCCAGTTTTCATATTTATGAGGGAGCGAGACATGCTTTTGCCAATGCATCAGGCATAGCTTATGAACCAGTGGCGGCTGAAGATTCTTGGAAAAAAACAGTCAATTTTCTAGCGGCCCATCTAGACTGATAAGATCAATCCTTCATGGGGTGACATGCCACCTTGGACAACTTTGGCAAAGGTGCTTTCAATTACATCAAACCCTCTGCCTCGATTAATCTGCATCCATTGATCACTGAATTGTTGGAAGTCTTTTAAACTAAGGCCAATTCGTTTTTGCACTTCACCCGGTCCCCATTCTTCTGTTCTTTTTTGTGCCTGTGTTGGTGCGAAAAAGAACGTCGGAGTGGCGCCAGGAAAAGAATTCATGTTACCTTCTATGGCTTCTTCTACATTGAAATCTTTTTGATTAGCCTGATGAGTCGCGCCCACCTTACAGGAGTATTTCACATTGTCTTGAAAATGTTCATGCAGATCTTGCATAGCTGAAAAATTTCCAGCCATATCAACAATCATGATGGGCTCATTCTTATCAAGCGTTTGGGCTTGATCGTAAGTAATAACTTCATCATAACAACCCAGACTTTGACAAAATGCCACGTTCTTTTCTGAAGTCATACCAATAGTTTTCTTGCCGCCTCGTTGCTGCACAGTAAAAGCCAGAGCAATACTGGTTTTAGACGATGCGCAGGTAATGACATAAGCCTTGGCTCCAAAATAATCGTTATCAAACATAAAATCATCAACCAGCCATGAGGTTAAAAATAATCCACGCAGCAATAAATCTTGGTCTTCTCTTGCCTCTTCGTATAACGGGTTGGCTTTGGTGTTGTCAAATCGTGAATAGATAGGGGCTAATTGCTGTCGATAAGGCACCACATCACTAAACCCGGAAGAGGTCACATTACCGGCTTGTGCAATGAGGTAATTCGACATTGGGTAAAAACCCCAGTAGCGATCTCCAACCTTAATATCGGGGTGATTGGAAGCAGCCACATTGGCATAACCCATGGCCGGCACACGTCCGAACCCGTCGTCTGCTGGAAAAAATTGCCAATAACC
>CAUZCF010000030.1:0-9311 GCA_963578425.1 Gammaproteobacteria bacterium
TATGTCAGTCACATTCCATCCTCTTGCTTTCAGATCAGCAACGACAACTTCCTTAAGAGGAAAACCCGCAAAATCAGCACCAACCAAAACATATTTATCTTTTACTGTTTTCATTTTATCCTTTCATGTATATTTAATATTTTATTAATGTGAATTTACTCCAAAACATACTTGGAAGCAACATGATATTAGAATCCAATAGGGAATTAGTCTTTTTGCTCCCAGCCACATAAAATATAACTCGGATGCCCATTATGTATGGCTGCTATTTCATATGCTCCTATTATTTCATTAGGAGTTATCGAATCATCCTAGTTTTTGTTTCATTAATCCTCCTTGCAAGCACATTTGCATCTGCTGGCATCTCCACCAAGAAGCAAGACATCCTGAAGCTCATAGGCACCACTGAAGCTTCCAACGGCAAGTTTGCTTGGGTTGAGATTAATGGAGAAGACTATGGCTGGACTAGAGAAGGTAGGAATGTTGGTAAGTACAGAATTGTGATGGTTGAAATGGGTAAGGTTAAATTAGAGTTATTTGGTCGGATTGTAGAGTTGAAAATGCTTCCAGAAGATACTCAATGGGCCAATTAAGACTAAATCTACTGGTAATCGTTTTAGTTGGATTATCACCTGTACTTTCTTTTGGAGTTGCAGAAGAACCTCCTCCACCTTCTGAAGGTATCTGTTATAAAGTATTTTATGAGGCAAACTTTAATGAATTGATTAAACTGAGGCCTCATAATTATTCAAGTAAGATATCATCCTGCATTGCAAGTACCGTAATCTCTGACATAAAGCACTTCAGATGTGAATGCAAAAAAGTAGAAGATGCTAAGTTCTGTCAGCAGGTGGTGGCAATAAAGGGAACTTTTAAGAATGTAGAAATGTATGCTGCAGCTGTTGCTTATCATTGTGAGAAGATGTCGAGGCTTTAATGAATGAGTTTACCTCCAGTCCACCAGATATTTCACAACAATCTGACTACACAGTTTTGCAAATCTCTCAGGAGGCTATCCAGAACTGTGATACCTCAGAATATGTGACCATGCTACATGGTGCTACAGGCTCCCTTCAATCGTTTGAAGCTGCATTCCAGAGGTATGTATTTTTAATTTCTGGTTATGATGACGATCCAAGAGAGTTGTACCAGATACCTGAGGTGGTCAGCTTCATAAAAGACCTGAACAGCAAACTACCTTTCTGGCTGTATTTTGTTAACACAGGAGACAAAAGGTTTTTCTCATGGATGATTGCATGCCTCTGCCGAGCAATGAGTCTGGATCAGGATGATGAAACAATCTATGCAGACTTCGATACAGATGCCTACAATGATCTTATTGAGTACCAATTCAGCAATATTCTGAAACTGATGACAGGATTGGGGATGGGAGAGTCAATACAGGAGAAGGTGCTAAATGGGTTGTCAGAAAAATTAGCTACACTGATGGTAATTGAGAATTGAGAGTGAGATGTTGATCAGTGTGAATGTTACTTACTAATTCATCCATGTCTTTTTTTATTCAAACTATATGAAAAATACATTTGTTATTATTCATATGTATACTTCTATCGTGACACAATGTAAAATACTCCGTTTGCATCATTTTAAACGCGGGTTCGTTTCCTTTAAAAAGGATATAAGATATAATTTTTCTCATTTGGTCAATATATAATCCATTGTATCTATCTGATATATTTATATATATATATAGTTAATTAGTATTATATAATGGTGGTAAACTATTAAAGTTTAGTGGTAATTTACACATACAACATAATTAATTTTTCATGAATCGTACAAATAAACTTACTGAGCTAGCAATTAAACGGGCAAAACCAAAAGATAAACAATACAAATTGACAGATGGTGATAGCATGTACCTGCGGATTTACCCTGATGGGAAAAAATACTGGCAATTACAATTTTGGTTTGAAGGGAAACAGAAAGTATTATCTTTTGGGAAATGGCCAAACGTTAAATTGCCCGAAGCAAGGGCTAGTCGTTATGAAGCAAATAAAAAAATAAAGGAGGGGATCAATCCACTTGATGAAAAACGATTTAGGAGTAGCTTGCATATAGAAAATCATGATAAAAACAAACGCCGTGAAGAAATTAAAGGGTGTACTTTTCAACAAGTTGCTCAAGAATGGCACGTTAGACAAGAAACTTTATGGACAAAGGAATATTCAAAGGTTGTATTCAGTTCTCTTATCATCCACGTTTTTCCATATCTTGGTGAAATACCCATTGTAAATATCAACAAACAGGATGTAATTTCAATGTTAAAAAAACTGGAAGTCGTAGGGAAGCATGAAACCTGTTATAGAATTCGGCAAAGACTTGAATCAATTTTTAAGTACGCAAAAACTAATGAACTTTGCATAAACAACCCAGCAAAAGGATTAAACAAGACCTTTGTAAAACCGGAACCAAAATCACATAGTTCAATTCCAATCTCAGAACTTCCAGAATTTCTTTCAAGAATGAAAACTGACAAAGTAACAAACCTATCTACTGTGCTTGCAATGAACTTTCTTATATTAACCTTCGTTCGATCTTCAGAATTACGTTTTGCTGATTGGAGTGAGTTTGATATTGATTGTGCTGAACCCCTTTGGGTGATTCCATCAACAAGAATGAAAATGAGAGGCGAACATTATGTTCCTCTTTCTTCTCAAGCAGTTTGTATCTTAAAAGAAATGCAAGAATATTCCGGCAAGAATGGATATGTATTTACTCAAGTCCGTAACTCACAAAAAGCAATGAGTGAAAACACACTGTTATATTTTTCAAATCGATTAGGATACGCGGGAAGAAACACTATCAATGGTCTCAGAACTCTTGCTTCTGAGGTATTGAGTGAAAGCGGTCTCTGGTATCATAATGTTATAGAGGAACAACTTGCATGCACGGAACTGAATAAAATACATAGATACAATAGAAACAAGTATCTAAAAGAAAGAAGAAAAATGATGGTGTGGTGGGCAAACTATGTTAAAACTATTCAAAACACATAGGTCGCAATATGATTCTTAAAAAAATTATTTTCCTTTATTAACCTTATTTACATAGTTATTTGAATGGAATATACCCAATGTTAGTATTAATACTATTGATGCTATAAAAACTCTTTGACCTGCGTCTTAAATCACATCTTGTCTATGAAAGAGAATGAGTCAAGAAAAAATTGATTTTCTAGAACGTTCTAAAACGTTCTGGAATCCTGGAAAAACACAAGATTGGCAAGATATGGGGATTGATCTTGTGATCGATCATCGAGAGAAATATTATCTTCATGATATGGATGGTCGGCGTTTGATTGATGTCCATCTAAATGGAGGAACCTATAATTTGGGGCACCGACATCCAGAGTTGGTTGAGGTACTAAAAGCTGGGACTTCTCGCTTTGATATGGGTAATCATCATTTTCCGGCACTTGCACGGACTGCCTTAGCAGAGGCTTTGGCTGAGAGTGCACCTGGTCCGGAGTTGAGATATACAGCATATGGTTCAGGGGGCGGAGAAGCTATTGATATTGCGCTTAAAACTGCACGTCACGCCACACAGAGAAGAAAAATTGTGTCAATAATCAAAGCTTATCATGGTCACACAGGACTGGCTGTTCAAACTGGAGATGACCGTTTTTCCAAATTATTTTTATCGGAAGATACTGTTGGTGAATTTGTCCAAGTTCCGTTCAATGATCTCAACACAATGGAAGATGCTCTAAAAAGACGAGACGTGGCTGCAGTAATTATGGAAACTATCCCAGCAACATATGGTTTCCCAATGCCAGAGGAAGGATACCTTCCATCAGTCAAACAACTTTGTGAACGATATGACACCTTATATATAGCTGATGAAGTTCAAACAGGTCTAATGCGTACAGGAGAACTTTGGGGATGTACTAAGTATAAAGTCCAGCCTGACATTATGGTTACCGGCAAAGGAATTTCTGGAGGTATGTACCCAATTGCCTGTGTCTTAATTTCAGAAAAATGTAGTGGCTGGTTAAAAGAAGATGGTTTTGCTCATATGTCAACGATGGGTGGGGCAGAGCTTGGATGTGTGGTAGCAATGAAAACTCTTGAAATCGTCCAACGTCCAGAAGTTCGGTCTGTTGTTCATTTTATTTCTGATTATATTCGATCAGGTTTGGATGAAATTATGGAAGAGTATTCGGATTTCTTTATAGGTATTCGTCAACACGGTCTCATTATGGGGTTAGAGTTCAGTCATGAACAAGGTGCAAAACCGGTTATGAAATATCTTTATGAAAACGGTGTTTGGGCAATTTTTTCAGCACTTGACCCAAGTGTGCTTCAGTTCAAACCAGGTTTGTTAATGACACAGTCGGAGTGTGAGGAACTTTTAAGAAGGGTGCAAATAGGAATTGAACAAGCACGAGAGGAAGTCCTTGGGGTCAGGAACCGGAGGAGTATACACTGATGGAACCACAAATCAGAACTCTAGTTGATATCTCAGAATCTCAAGCATCTTTATCGGGGAGTGCTGACATAGTTTTAGAGCGAGCGCGGTGGGCATCATATATATTTCAGAGATTCGATAAAAAAAGAACAATGAAAATTGTTGATGCCGTAGCCAACGTTGCCCATAGTCATGCGGGGGAATGGGCCGAACAAGTTGTTGCTGAGACAGGTTTTGGGGTAGTTTCACACAAGAAGCTGAAAAATGAGTTCACTGCAAAACCATTAGTAGATTATTATAGAGAGCAAGACCTTGTTTCGATGCGTGTTAAAGAAGAAAAGAAAATTGTAGAAATCCCAAGACCTGCGGGAGTAATTTTTGCTTTGATTCCATCGACAAATCCTATTTCAACACTGAATTTTAAAATTATTCTTGCACTAATTACACGAAACTCAATTGTTATTAGCCCACATCCAGCAGCAAAGAAATCATGTATAGATGCAGTTCGAATTTTGACAGATGCTGCAATTTCTTCTGGAGCGCCTGATGGGGCAATACAAGTATTAGAAAACCCGTCTATTCCGTTGATAGAAGAATTCATGTCATCACCAAAAACGAACGTGATCCTGGCAACTGGTGGTACAGCAATGGTTCGTGCAGCTTATTCTTCTTCTAATCCGGCCATAGGAGTTGGCCCAGGTAATGCGCCTGTATTCGTTGATTCATCGGCAGATATTGCATTGGCAGCAAATCAAATTGTGACATCTAAAAGTTTTGACAATTCCGTACTTTGTACCAGTGAATCTAACCTCATCACTTTGACGGATGTTGACAAACCCCTTCGCAAAAGTTTGAAAAATGAAGGAGCCTATATTTGCAATAATAATGAGGTAGTACAAATACGCAATTATCTTTTTCACCCCAATGGTTTTAACGTTGAGGCTTTAGGCCGTGATGCAGTTTGGATTGCACGTGAATGCGGTATCCGGGTTCCCAAAAAAACACGAATCCTTGTAACACCAATTAACAGTATCGGTATTGAAGAACCGTTAGCTAGAGAAAAACTTTGCCCTGTACTGTCTTTTTATGTTGCAAACAGTCCCAAACAAGCAATCGCTCAGTCAAGGGCTACGCTTAGAGCAACGGGTGCTGGTCATTCGGCTGTCATACATAGTCAAAACGAGAGAATGATTCTTGATTTTGCATCAAGAGTCGAATGTTATCGGGTAGTAGTAAATGCCTCTTGTAGTTTAGGGGCGTCAGGGTTTAACACCAATCTGGCTCCATCATTTACCATAGGTACTGGATTTTATGGGAGGAGTTCACTTGGTGAAAATCTTGGTCCACAACATCTAATTCATTGGACACAAATTGCTTATAATTCAGATCCGTCTGTAGCTTTTGGTAAATTTAATGAACTGTCTTTATCATTAGACGGTCCATTGCCAAGGTCTCCATCAGATGGAGTACCAGGTTCACCAAAGTCTCGTCTAGTGGATACAACCTCGACAAGCACCAGTTTCTCAATTGATAATGTGAACAGAGAAGAACTCCGTAAATTGATTGCGGAAGAGCTTAAGAATGTTCTGAAAAAATGATTTGTGTACATGGCTGAATTACGTTCTTTTATATTCATTGATCAGTTGCAACCTCAAACTTTGGCTTATATTGCAACTTGGATGAGAGGCTCATTGCCTCGTAAAAATATGGCGTCTCAGATCATTGAAATTGCACCTGGTTTAGACATTGAGGCTTTAACAGATGTTGCTTTGAAAGGAGCAAATGTTAAGGCTGGCATTTTGGTTGTAGAACGTCAATTTGGGTATCTAGAGTTTCATGCCGATTCTACAGCAGAAGTCAAAGCAAGTGCAGAAGCAGTATTGAAAAGTTTAGGAGCGACTCCCAAAGATGCTAAGCCAGCAACTATTCTTGCTTCAAAGATAGTTACGCGAGTCGAAAACCAACATGCTTTTTTAATTAATCGAAATAAGTTAGGTTCGATGATTTTAGGAGGGGAGTCTCTTTATCTATTGGAATGCCAACCAGCATCCTACTCAATTTTAGCCTGCAATGAAGCAGAAAAAAAAGCTAATATAAAAATAATTGACTATCGTATGATTGGTGCAAATGGTCGACTTTACCTGTCTGGTAGCGAAGCTGAGATACGTAACGCGCGTGAAGCTGCTGAGTTGGCCCTACGAAAACAATGAACAATAGATGAGTCCAACTGTGGGGAAAGAAATTAGGAAAATAATACGTGAATTGTTGGTAGAAGAGATAGCTTTAATCAACAAGGAGTCAGTTTCGTTAGATCAGAAAACTACTAGAGAAGAAATAGTCTCTATCAAAACGGATGAAGATCTAATGAATTTTGTTAAAAAAATATTGAATATTGTAAAAGAAACTGATGGATTTTCAAACATTGAAAATGGTGATATTATTTTTCATTTAGATGAGCCATCATCTGCTAATTTAAATAGTAGATCTTGTACTTCTCATCTTACTTCAAACAAAATAGAAGATGGTTTGATTACAGAATATGATATAGCAAAATTGGATGAAAATATTACTGTTTTGCAGGTTTTAAAAAATGCTAAATTAACCCCTTTGGCAAAAGATGAGTTACGTAAAAAGGGGATAAAAATGGAAAGGACACAAATATGATCAGAGGAAGGGTAAAAGGCCAAATTTGGTCATCTAAACATGTTGAAAAGCTTCCCAAGGGAGGGTATTTGGAAGTAGAAGTTGAAAGCGGTGAAAATATTATTGCTTACGACCCGTTAGGATGTGCCGTAGGAGAAGCGGTATTGTTAACTCAAGGTTCTGTTGCAGCCGGTTATTTTACAGAATTCAAGGCACCAATTGATTCTCTAATCATTGGTTCTATTGATGAGAAGTAGTAATGTAAATGGCAAAAACTTCTTCAAATCGATCCATTGCCGTTAGCAAACAATAGCGGCGCAAACTGGCCTAAAAGCCAAAACACAAATAGGAGAAAGTCTCATGTCCAATCAAGCTATAGGTATGATTGAAACAAAAGGTTATGTCGCATCACTTGCTGCTGCGGATGCAATGGTTAAAGCAGCTAATGTAACCATTGCCGGAAGGGAAGAGGTTGGTGATGGCCTTGTATCAGTTATCATAAAAGGTGATGTTGGCGCTGTAAAGGCAGCAACTGAAGCAGGAGCAGAAACTGCTAATGAAGTAGGAGAACTCATTTCTGTTCATGTGATACCACGGCCCCATACCGACCTAGGGAAATACTTCTCTCTTGACGGGAAATAACAATAAGATTACGCTCTATTATTTTTGAATAAAATATACAAGAATAAATATTAATGACTGAACTGAGGGTCTATTTACCAATCTTGGACTTACAACCACAGTTTGCTGCTTACTTAAGTAGTCCAACTCGTGCAAGAGGATATCCAGTTTATGCTGGTGAACATAGTTTAATTGTTGAAGTTACACCAGCATTATCAATCCATAGAATAGTAGATTTGGCACTTAAAGCCTCACCTGACTTGGAACCAGGAATTTTGTTTACTGAACGTCAGTTTGGATTGCTGGAACTCCATTCAAGCATTGAAGCTGAACTGGAGTCTGCTGGGAAAGCCATTCTGGATGGTATCAGTGCAAAACCTTCTGATCAACTACTTCCAAAGATATTGTACCGTGATATTATTGAAAATATATCAGATCAACATTCTATTATTTTAAATCGGACAAGATCAGCTTCAATGTTGATCTCTGGATCATCATTACTCGTTTGTGAAATGACTCCAGCTTTGTTTGCTTGCAAAGCAGCCAATGAGGCTGAAAGAGCTGCACCGCAAGCTATAATCAATGATGTACAAATGATTGGTGCTTCCGGAAGAGTTTTTATGTCTGGAAGAAAGGAAGATATGGTCATTGCTCAAAGTGCTATTGATGATTTGATTAAAAATAAATAGTTTTTGAGGTTAAACCTTAATATTAATACTGATTAGAATTGATAGTGTTACTAATTTTAACATCAAAGAGTTACCCCATTTTTATCATGAATTTTTCAGCAAGTTCTCCTGAGACTTTCGTAAATTCAGGCCCTTGTTCTTTGGCCAAATCAGTATCTGAATGAGAACCAATCCATGCCAATAGCGCCATTCTACGGAGCATGATGAAAGTATCTATTTCTTTTTCTTCTTCATTCGAAAGAGAACTAACATTTCTATATCCCCTCACCCAAGCATCTTTTAGTGTTTCAACTGTTGGATTATCTTCCATAAAACTGATCCCAGCAGCGAAGTCATATAGGAACCAGCCTATTCCGCAATCGTCAAAATCAATAAGGCGAGTTTTACCTTTATGAATCAATAGATTTGCTAGTCTCATATCAGCATGAATAAGACCGAACTTTCCACATCCCATTCCAAATTTTTTTATACGCTTAACAATAAGATCTTCCTGCTGAATTAGCAATTTTAAAACAGGTTTTTCCATTGCTGGTGCATCTTGCCATTTGCCCCAAATTGGCTTTGAACCAAAAAAAGCATCTATGTTCCATTCAAGCCTTTCAAAGTAATTTGGTCGATTCCAGCCAATGGAATGTATGTGGGTTTTAGCACTAATTTCACCTAGTTCTTCAAATGGTCCAACGAGATCCTGTTCTTCATTGGGTTCTTCTCCTTCAACATACTCGAACATAACCATGTAACGGTTGATTTTCAAACCATCAACTTTGCCTTGTTGAATATCTTGATTATCTCTCCCTGGAATGATGTTTGGCGTTTCAACTTCACTTTCTTTATTCAGCGCACGAGTCCAAGCTATTTCTGATGCTATAGCAAGTTTGGTGTGATAATTCTCCCGATGAATTCTTAGAATAGATCGGTAACCTTTAG